>CAJXNE010000085.1 GCA_913056285.1 uncultured Zetaproteobacteria bacterium
CGCAGATGCATCCGACAGTTTTTCCACCGCAATCAGTTCAGCCAAATCATCCGGCGAGCGACGCGATATTTTCGCAGTCCAGGTTTCCAGCGCAGCTGTACTGCCGGCCACCAGCGCCTTGAGCAGGCCGATATGACCGACCTGCAATACCGGTTTTCTGAAACCTGCCGCCAGCATAGTGCGTGCCGCCAGATGCATAACTTCGATATCGCCATCGTGCCCTGCCACGCCGAGACATTCCACACCGGTTTGCCACTGCTGGCGGGAACCGCCACGCACATCCGGTCTGGCCAGCATCACTGTGCCGGAATAGCAGAGTTTCAGAATGGATTCATGCTGCAAACGGGTGGCGGCAATACGCGCAATCTGGGGCGTCATATCCGAACGAATGGCCAGCGTACCGGCACCGGCCGGATCGGAAAACACCACAGTCTGATCGGCCAGAAAACGGCCTGCGCCGGAGTGCATTGAATCCGGACGCTCCAGCATCGGCGAAATCACTTCTTCATAACCGGCTTCATCAAACAACGACAGGATATCGCCCTGCAAGTTACGTAACGCTTTGGCCTGTGCGCCGAATGCGTCATTCAGGCCGATAATCGGCTTATGCGTCGGCATCACATATCTCCCAACTCAGCATAACGCACCATCAACATATCCGGCAAATCGGCCAGTTGATCCAGCACCGCCTGAGTCGGCGGCGTGTCCACCTGAATCAATGCGACCGCAGAATCTGCATCCTCACGACGACCGAGCCTGAAATCGCCAATATTGATGCCTGACGCCGACAATACACCGCCCATTGCAGCAATCATGCCCGGCTTATCCTCATTCTGAATCACAATCAGGTTACCTTCGGGCGTCATTTCCACTTCGCAGGTGTCGAAGCTGACAAATCGCGGACGGGTTTCATCAAACAGCGTGCCCGATACGCAGCGAGATCCTTCATCGCCTTCCACTTCAAGCCTGATCAGGGTGGCAAAGTTTTCCGGCGTTTCGCAGGCAAATTCCGCCACTTCGATACCGCGATCCTTGGCCAGCATGCCAGCATTGACCGCATTGACATCTTCCATGCTCTGAGACAACAAACCCTGCAACATCGTATTGATCAACGGTTTACGATTGATATGTGAGGCATTGCCCTCAAAGCAGGCTTTTACACGCGAATAACCCGGTTTCATGGTCTGCCCGATAAAGCGGCCCATGCGTTCGGACAGCAATAGATATGGAGCCAGCAAACGCTGCTCTTCTTCCGACAGGGACGGCACATTCACCGCATTTTTCACGATACCGGAGAGTAGGTAATCGGACATCTGTTCTGCCACCTGCACAGCCACATTCTCCTGCGCCTCATCGGTGGAAGCGCCGATGTGCGGTGTAAAACTAATGTTATCGAGTTCAAACAGACGATTGTCGCGAGCCGGTTCACTGGCATACACATCAAGGGCTGCCGCACGCAAATGGCCGGATTTACACGCGTCATAGAGTGCATCCTCATCGACAATGCCGCCCCGGGCACAGTTGACGATCATCGATCCTTTTTTCATACGTCCAATCACATCTGCGTTAATCAGATTGCGGGTTGCATCGAGCAGCGGCACATGGATGGTCAGCACATCGACTGTTTCAGCCAGTTCGGCGACAGTTTCCACCTTGGTCACACCCATGGCTGCGGCGCGCTCATCGGAGATAAACGGATCATAGACAAACACGGTCATGTGCAAACCCTTGAGCCGATCGCACACAATCGCGCCAATATTGCCCGCGCCAATCACACCGGCCTTTTTACCGGTCAGTTCCATACCCATAAAACGGGCCTTTTCCCAACGCCCTGCCTTGGTCGATGCCGAGGCCTGCGGAATCATGCGCGCTGCCGCCACGATATGGGATACAGCCAGTTCAGCCGTGGTAATTGTGTTACCGAATGGCGTATTCATGACCACGATACCGCGCCGCGAACAGCCTTCGATATCGATATTATCCACGCCGATACCAGCCCTGCCAATCACCTTGACGCGCCTGGATGCTTCCAAAAGCGCGCCTTTCAGCGTCGTCGAGGAACGCACTGCGATGGCGTCGTAATCGCCTGCAATAGAGATCTTCTCTTCATCGGACAGCCCCGGTTTGTAATCCACATCTACGCCGCGCGCCTTGAACACTTCAATGGCGCGGCTACTCATCTTGTCCGCAATCCAGACCTTAGGCATTAGCCCTCTCCTTCAAAAAAACCTTTATACCACCAAGAAACGCTCAAAAGACACGAAGTATGTCTATTCGTGATAAATTAAACTCAGACCCTGGCCAATCAAGCATGCAACCAAACACTCAGGCATTGACAGCGCTGTTGCAAACGGAGTGCGCAGGCACTCTATAGCCGCTCGACTGAGGGTCAACTTACCTGTCACTTGCCTGTCACAGGAATGCCGACTACTGCAGTCTCCCCGTTCTTTCTCCCCAAATAGTTGATTGCAATGGCGAGAGCCCCTCATCGTTGACCAGCATGTGCATATCTTCCAGCCAACGCCCCTCACCAAGCAAGATCAGTCTCCATGCCTGAGCATCTCTTTACCCGGTTTATGATGTTGCTTTGTCCCTCAATAAGCTCTACCCCACCATACCAACGGGGTTGCTTTCTATTACTGCAAGCCAATGTCGCATGCAAGTATTGACATATTATTTTATTCTAATATAATTCTCTATATTATGAGTAATAAGCTGACCCGCGAACTCGCTGCCGCCCTGGCAATCAAAGTGCTGTTCATCATACTGATATGGCAGACGTTCTTTTCCGGGCCATCCCTGGAAATGAACACCAAAGAGCAAATCCTGGGCGGAATAAACAGTGCTACGGTTACTACAGGAATAAAAGGAGAGACCCGATAATGGATTCGCTTGTTGAAATTTCGCGGATGCAATTTGCATTTACCGCACTGGTTCATTTTGTATTTGTACCACTCACGCTGGGGCTCAGTTTTCTACTGGTCATTATGGAAACTGTCTATGTCATCACCGGCAATAAGATATATCGTAGTATGACACAGTTCTGGGGTAAGCTGTTCGGTATCAATTTTGCCATGGGCGTCGCCACTGGCCTGACGATGGAGTTTCAGTTCGGCACCAACTGGGCCTATTACTCACACTATGTTGGCGATATTTTCGGCGTACCGCTGGCCATTGAAGGCATGATGGCATTCTTTCTTGAGTCTACATTTGTCGGCCTGTTTTTTGTCGGCTGGAAACGGCTAAGCAAATATCAGCATCTGCTGGTTACCTTCCTCGTGGCGCTGGGCTCAAATATGTCTGCATTGTGGATTTTGATCGCCAATGGCTGGATGCAGAACCCTGTCGGTGCTGCATTTAATGCCGAAACGATGCGTATGGAGTTAACCAATTTTTCCGATCTCCTGTTTAACCCGGTCGCACAATCAAAATTCGTCCATACGGTGAGCGCCGGTTATGTCACCGGCAGCGTCTTTGTGCTGGCCATCAGCGCGTGGTATCTGCTCAAGGGCAGACATATCGAATTTGCCAAACGCTCCTTTGCTATTGCAGCGGGCTTCGGGCTGGCAGGCATCGCTTCGGCAATCGTGCTGGGGGATGAGTCCGGTTACACCATCGGAGATGTACAGAAAGCCAAAATGGCGGCTATCGAGGCGGAGTGGGAAACCCAGCCGGCCCCGGCCAGCTTCACCCTCATCGGCCTGCCCGATCAGGATACGATGCAAACCCGTTATGCCATTCAGATTCCCTATGCGCTGGGACTGATTGCCACCCGCTCGATTGATGAACCGGTTGAAGGACTCAAGGAGATCATCACACGTAATACAGCTCGCATCAAAGACGGCATCATCGCTTATGGTGCACTACAGCAAATGCACAAGGGACAAAAAGACGCAGCAACCATTGCGCTGTTGAAGGCGCATGAGAATAATCTCGGTTATGCCCTGCTGCTGCGTAAATACACACCGAATGTGGTCGATGCCACTGATGCGCAGATTCATGAGGCGGCCATGCACTCCGTACCGAGGGTGGCACCGCTGTTTTTCACCTTTCGCATCATGGTAGCCAGCGGTTTCACGTTGTTGCTGCTCTTCGTGCTGGCTGCATGGGCAGTCTATAAAAACAATTTCATGGATAAACCATGGCTGCTCAGAATGGCGCTATGGTCGCTGCCATTACCATGGCTTGCGGCAGAGTTGGGATGGTTTGTCGCTGAATACGGTCGGCAGCCGTGGACCATCAGCGGTATTTTACCAACGTGGCTATCCACATCGAGTCTCACTGCCGGCTCTGTCACCGCCAGCTTCATCGCCTTTGTGCTGTTCTACTCGGCACTAAGCGTTGGCGAGATGTATCTGATGATTAAATACGCCCGCAAGGGCCCTGCACTACTGAATGCACATTGATACAGGGAGTAAATCATGTTCGATTATGAAACCTTAAAATTAATCTGGTGGGCGCTGGTCGGCATACTGCTGATCGGATTTGCACTCACCGATGGATTCGATCTGGGTGTGGGCGCCTTGCTGCGTATTGTCGGCAAAAATGACGAAGAACGTCGCGTCATCATCAATTGCGTCGGTCCGACATGGGACGGTAATCAGGTCTGGCTGATTCTGGGGGCAGGCGCGGTATTCGCCGCCTGGCCGGTAGTCTATGCCGTCTCATTCTCGGTACTCTATCCGGCCATGCTGGCTGCCCTGTTTGCACTCTTCTTCCGACCCACAGGGTTTGAATACCGGAGCAAGCTGACCTCGTTGCAATGGCGCGGATTCTGGGACTGGGCATTGACGGCTGGCGGTGCCCTGCCGGCCATCGTGTTCGGCGCAGCTTTTGGTTTGATGCTGACCGGCATTCCGTTCCACTTTGATGCGGAAATGCGCGTGGTGATGGATGGCGGTATTCTCGACACCCTCTCCCCGTTCGCCATTCTGGCCGGACTGGTTTCACTGACCATGTTGATGATGCATGGCGCCGCCTTCCTGAATGTCAAAACCCGCGCCGCCGTACAAACACAGGCCAGACAAGCGCTGAGATTCGCTGCCATCGCGTTTATCGCACTCTTCGCGCTCGCCGGCTACTGGGTGATCTATCATCTTCAGGGCTATCATATCGCTACGATTGGCAACATGAATGCAGGCCTTGCGCCTACAGATAAACACGTAGTTATGGCCGTCGGCGCATGGATGCAAAATTTTTATGATATGCCGTGGATGTGGATTGCCCCGGCGATGGGCTTTGCCGGGGCTCTGGCGGCTATCATGCTAGCTGCATTGCCTGTCACAGCGTTTCTGACTACCGGTATCAGTGTAACCGGTGTAGTTCTGACTGCTGGCTTCGCCCTGTTTCCATTCATGCTGCCCTCCAGCAGCTTGGCTGATCATAGCCTGACGGTATGGGATGCGAGCTCCAGCGAACACTCACTTGGGCTGATGCTGATTGCCGCAGCGATTTTTGTGCCATTGATTCTCGCCTATACAACCTGGGTGTATCGCGTGCTGCGTGGCCCTGTTCTGGTTGAGGATGTTCGCCGTGATGAATACGGCATGTATTAAGGAGATAAGACAATGTGGTATTTTGCATGGATTCTGGGTGTATTGCTGGCTTGCGCGATGGGCGTCCTGGCAGCTGTATGGTTTGAGTTTCACAAGGATGGTATAATGCCTGATAAAGATATGAAGCAACACCGGTAATGCGAGCATGCGCGACTGAAAAGGCAGTTCACCTCAGTCGCGCATGCTCTACAAAAGAGAGCCCTTCACACCTGATCCATATGATAAGGATGTATGGCTTATCTTATTGAAATAAAATATATAACTGGATTTCAGGTGTCATGGATGAGTTCCCGGTTTCAATTGTCATTTTCCGACTGATCTTCCAGCGCTGTCACATCATTCAGGGATGCTTCATCAAGGATATTTTTCGGTAATTGTTTTTTTACTTTCACACCCAGCTCGACAAAACCTTGAGCCTGTCGAACAAGGTTGCCTTGCCCATGGGTCAATTTATTGAGCGCTCCATCATAACTTTTTTGTACCGTGCCCAGCTGACTGCCGATTTTTTCGAAGTCCTCCAAAAAACCACGCAACTTGTCGTAAACCGAGCCGGCTTTATCCGCGATGCGTTTGGCATTTTCATTCTGTCGTTCATAGCGCCAGATATTCTCAACCGTTCTCAATGTCGCCAGTAACGTGGTTGGCGTCACCACTACAATATTGCGCTCAAATGCCTTGCTGAACAGCTTCTCATCTGTTTGAAATGCAGCCATAAAAGCAGCTTCAATGGGCATAAACATGAACACAAAATCAGGCGACTTCAAACCGATCAACGATGAATAATCCTTGCTGCTTAAATCATCAATATGGTTGCGTACCGATTGCACATGCGCCGCCAGAGCTTGCTCACGAATCTGTTTGTCATCGGCGCTCATAAACTCATTGTATGCAATCAGGGAAACTTTCGAATCAATAATCATGTGTTTGCCATCAGGCAGGTTCAGAATCACATCCGGCTTGCGCAGATTGCCACTATCATCACGAAAACCGCCCTGTGTTTCATATTCCTTACCTTTACGCAAACCCGATTGTTCCAGAACCGTTTCCAGAATAAGTTCGCCCCAATCACCCTGCATTTTTTTATCACCTTTCAATGCACGGGTAAGGTTCCTTGCTTCATCATTCATCTGCTTATTCAGGGTTTGCAAATTCAATAACTGTTCTTTTAAAGAGCCTCTGGCTTCTACATCTTCTTTGTGAACTGTTTCAATCCGGTCACGAAATGATTTCAGTTCAGACTGCACCGGCTTCAGAACCTCATCCAGACTACTTTGGTTTTTCTCCGAAAACGCCTTGCCTTTTTCCTCAAATATCTGAGCAGCCAGTAGCTTGAACTCATTGCCCAGTTTTGTTTTTGCCTCATCCAATAATTCGAGTTTCTCAGCCGCCGCTTTGCGTTCTTCGGTCAGTCGCGTCTCCAATTCGGCGACTGTGGACTTATAATCAGACAGGTCACCCTTCAGCGCATCCAAAGCCGCCTCTTTTTCATCCAAAAGCTGTTTGCGTTCCGCCTCCTGCTTTTCGGCCTGTTGAACCTGCTGGGTTAATGATGCATTGCTTACCTTTAGCGCTGTCACTTCCTGACTTTGGGTCTCACCGGCTTGCTTTTGGCTTTCGACTTCATTTGTCAGCGTCTGTATCGAATCCCGCAATGACGCCATAGACTTTTGCTGATTTCGATGATGCAAAAACCACAAAGCCAGAATCAAAATAATTACGCCAATCAATACGATTTCAATCATGTCTATCCTCTACGCATTGGATGATTTTATACCCTATGATGTAAACGGGTTCAGTACGCGCACGCCCGTTTTGACAAAATCTTTATGATTACGCGTCACAACTGTCAAATCATACACCAACGCTGTGGCTGCAATTTGTTTATCTATCGCATTCTCCGAATGCGGTACACGAAGTTTCCCCCATAGTTGAGCAATATCCTGGTTGATGCCGAGAATGTAGTCTCGATACTCGGTCAGCAATGCATCCAGCCATGTATCCAATTGATAAGCCTGACGTACATCACTCCTGTAGCGCACTAATTCTACCCCACGTCGCAATTCACCAATCGTTACAACCGATAAGAATAACGGGGTTTCATCCTCGATAGATTTCCGAAAAAAATCCCGAACCCCATTATTCGCCTTCAGCCTTTTCCTTACTTCAGAGATAACATTGGTATCAACCAAATACACGATCACCCCCGCCCGCATCTTCCAACCGCTCGAAATCCTCATCTCGCCCAACATTGGGCATGGCAGCGAGCGCTTCAGCAAAACTCTTTCCCTTTGGCCGAAGCAATACTTCTTCAAGCAAGATGCGATGCTCAGCCTCAGCACTTCTGCCATGCCGCGCTGCACGCTGTTTCAGTGCAACAACGATATTTTCATTGAGATTCCTGACCACAAGGTTTGCCATATCACTGTACCTCCATCATGTTAAAAATGAACTGATTGCAATGATAGCATAGAACAGCAATAGGTGCAATCATTGATAGCACTCCGCCATCAATGACGCCTTATAAATTTATGAGCAGTTCTTTTACTGAGTCCAGTGCTTTTTTCAATTTGTCTGGATCTGTACCACCGGCCATGGCCATATCCGGTTTGCCGCCGCCTTTGCCGCCGCAGATGGTTGCGACTTCGCGCACGATGGTTCCGGCATTGTACCGGTCGATGACGTCTTTGGTGACGCCAGCAATGAGTTGCACCTTCGGGCCGTTTTTCTGGCCAAATACCAATACGCCCGATTTCAGCTTGCCCTTGGCCTTATCCATGAAATCGCGCATATTTTTGACGCCGGATACTTCTGCGGTCAGCAGCTTCACGCCATTAACTTCAATCGCCTGTCCGATTAAATCATCGAGCAATCCGGTCGACTGTTTGGCACGCAGGCTTTCCAGTTCTTTTTCGGTCTGTTTCAGTTTGGCCTGGAGATTTGTAACCGCTTCAGCGGCCTCGAATGGACGCACTTTCAGGAGCCCTGCTATCTCATTCAGTGTATGGATATCATCAACAACACTCTGATAGGCCGCCACTCCCGTTACCGCCTCGATTCGGCGCACGCCTGCGGCAATACCTGTTTCCGACACAATACGGAAC
>CAJXNE010000086.1 GCA_913056285.1 uncultured Zetaproteobacteria bacterium
GGTCGCCTTATCATTTTGATAAGACAGAGACATAATCATGTTCTGATAGAAGGAGTAAGAAGCGCCAACCTTGAAGATCTGATGCTTGCTGGCGTTAGCCACAACAGCACTGCTTGTCTTGCGATAACCATAACCCAGAGCCACGTCAACCTGTGACATAGGCTCAAGTGATGCACGCAGAGAGAATGCATCAAACTTTTCGCCACTCAACAGCGCGTTCTCCGGCGTACCGAATGAAAGGGTAGAGTTAGCAGTATCTGTAGCGCCCAGCAGGTTGCCGTTAGCCTTGCCCTTGGCATGTGCCCAGTCGCCATAGATACCGACGCTCATGTCGCCCACTTCGCCCTGCATCTGTGCAAACAGCCACTGCATATCCATGCTAGGTGCAGCAGCGACCTTGCCGATTTTACCGGTAACAGAACCGAAACCGATAATGGTATCCATTCCGCCAACGTCCAGCGTAGCTGCGACCTTGATCATCTTGGCCATCTTCAGGCCAACATTTGTTGTGCCGTTAGCGGCATTGAATGGGGTCTGCCAACCTGCACCACCACCCGGTGCGACCAGTGCGAACTGGATATAACCCATGTCGTTACCAACCCATGCGCCGATAGAAGCAATGGAGTTGGTCCAACCGGAGTTGTTCACAGCAGAAACATCACCAACACCACCGATATTACCGGAATGCTGACCATATACGCTGTTGGTGATCAAGGTAGCATCACCACCGAAGCTGCTGTTTGCGTAGCTCAGACCAACTTTGAAATCGCCCACGTCGAAGCTGTTCATAATCTGGAAGTTGTTCAAGCCGCCAGTGTTTGTGTCGCCGGTACCACCGCCGAACTCAAGGAAGACACCAGTGTTGGTGCCAGCGCGACCTGCAATCAGCAGGTTCTGATCTACAGGGATGTTCCATGCAGTTACACTCGTAGCACGCGGATTGGCTGTGAAATTCGCTGCAATGTTAGCAGCAGAATCACTGACGTGAGTCATGTTCGCACGAACCACGAATGATGCGTTCATTACGACAGGAATAGACAGGTTATCATCTTCAACCAGGCCCTGATCGCCAACGTCGGTGAATGAATTCATTTTGAATGCGCGACCGAATGCTTTCAGTGCAGGCACTTGTTGGAAATGGCAGCTCAAGCAAGCTGCGCCGGTCTGGCGTGCAAACGCCGGAATTGCTTCAGAAGTGGTCGGTGCAACTGCAACAGCAGAAACAGCAACAACAGCGAAAGCAGCAGCAGAAAGAAGTATTTTCTTCATGTTGTTAAATCCTCTTGAATAAAATTTAGCTCCGTAGAGCCAGTGCAAATAACCGTCCGTTGTTCCAGTGCGCTGTTCTTCAACCTGCGTCCGGGTCATGTTATGATATTGCTAACACGCTCGATCCACAGAAATTACGCATATCCCGCCGGATGGATAGGGCGAAGTCTGTGTGACCTGCATCACTGAGTCAACGCGGCACAATTATTGTGTGGCATTTTGCCACGCTCTTACGTCAACAGTCAAAACGCTGGAGTTCATTTGGACTCTATAAGTCCTATGCGACTTATAGGTCTTATAGGACTTATCGTGAACGGTTGAATCTGTATGCGCAGTGAAATGCTTTTGACTCTATGTATATATAGTTAGAGTTCGCTGATGAGCAAACATCTGGACATAGACGATCTCGCTGGCTGGTTCGCAGTGGGGAACAAACCTCGCGATCAATGGCGTATTGGCACCGAGCATGAAAAAATCGGTTTCTGCATGGATAGCCTCAGACCAATCCCCTATGACGGCGAGCGCAGCATCAAACAACTGCTGAGCTTACTCACACAGCAGGGCTGGCAAGCGGTACTGGAAAAAAACAATCTGATTGCGCTGAAAAAGGGGCTGGCTTCGGTCACGCTGGAACCGGGCGGGCAACTGGAATTATCCGGTGCGCCGCTGGCTACCATTCACCAGACTTGCCGGGAAACAACAGATTATCACGCCCTTGTCCGCACCATTTCCGATGAGTTAGGCATTGGCTTTCTGGCGCTCGGATTTCAACCCAAATGGAAACAATCCGATATACCCTGGATGCCAAAATCCCGTTACGCCGTGATGCGTAATTATATGCCCAAAGTCGGTAGCGGCGGGCTGGATATGATGACGCGTACTGCCACGGTGCAGGCCAATCTCGATTTCGGCTCGGAATTGGATATGGCCAGAAAAATGCGCATCAGCCTGTGCCTGCAACCGCTTGTTACGGCATTGTATGCGGCCAGTCCGTTCGAGCATGGCAAGCCGTCCGGTTTTCTGTCCCGCCGCGCTGCCTGCTGGCTGGATACCGACCCGCAACGCACCGGCATCCCTGCGTGCGCCTTTAAGGATGATTTCGGTTTTGCCGCTTACACCGAATGGGCGCTGGATGCGCCGATGTATTTTATTATGCGCGACAATATATATATAGACTGTGCCGGCAGCAGCTTCAGAGACTTCCTGGCCGGAAAACTACCTCAGTTGCCCGGTGCGTATCCGGACATGGATGACTGGGAGTTACATATTTCCACCCTGTTCCCGGATGTGCGGCTGAAACAGTATCTGGAAATGCGCGGCGCCGATGCCGGCGGCTGGCCGTGGATTTGTTCGTTGCCTGCCTTGTGGAAAGGATTGCTATACGATGCGCAGGCAGAAGATGCGGCATGGGCCATGGTTGCCGACTGGTCGCATGCGGAAGTAGTGGCGCTGCGAAATGCCGTGCCGCGCACCGCACTCAAGACCCCGTTTCGTGACACGACTGTGTTGCAACTGTGCGAAAAGATGCTGGATATTTCTCGCGCCGGTTTGGTACGTTTGCATCAAACTAATGCGGCGGGCGAAGATGAAAGTATATTTCTTGCGCCGGTCATTCAAGCCGTTGAATCAGGCCAGACCCAGGCTGACCGCTGGCTGGCGGCTTACCACAATGAATGGCATCAGAATATTGATCGCATTTTCACCGAAGCCATGCACCCTTAAATGTTTCACTTGTGAAACATTTAAACGTTAATCAACTCAATCGTGTTGCCATCGGGATCGCGGCAGAACAGGGCGGCGCGGCCTGATTTGCTGGTGGTCAATGTGATGTGCGCAGCTTCCAGACGCTGGCGAATGCACTCGTAATCATCCGTCTGAAGCGCCACATGATTATCGCGACCACCATGCGCAGGCTTTTCACGCTCGCTATAAGGATCATCCAGCAACATCAGATGAATTTGCTGCCCGTCCTTTAGACCAAACCAGATACCATCAAAAGCAAGGTCGGGGCGTTCAATGCGTTTCAGCCCCAATATACGTTCATAAAATAAAGCAGATCGTTCCAGATCAGACACAATCAGCCCGATATGTGCAATTCGCATCATTGCCCCCACAACCATGCTGGGCCGCGCACGCCCGAAGCATCGCCGTGCATCAGTTCGATTTTTGTGCCGCCCGGATCAATGCCGATTTTCATACTGCAAAACTATTCGCTACCACCGCCAATGAAAAGGTTTTGACTTTCCTCTGTGCCCTCTGTCCCCCAGGGGAGTCTCTCTGCCGCAAGCGGCATTCACCTTCTGCCCTCTGTGGTGAAAAGCTTTTGGCTATACGTTAATAGTCATTGTCGAAAGACATTCTTGCTGCAACAATGCGCGACATGACAACTGCACGGATACTGGACGGAAAAGCATTGGCATCGCGCATGCGAGAATCTTTGACTGCGGAAGTTGCCGAACTGACTGAAAAACACGGGCGGGCACCCGGACTGGCGGTCATTCTGGTCGGCAGCGATCCGGCCTCGCAGGTTTATGTCCGTAACAAAAAATCAGGCTGTGAAAAAATGGGTATTGCATCATTCTCGGATGATTTACCGGCTGACACCACACAGCAGCATTTGCTGGGGCTGATTTCGGAACTCAATGCCGACCCGAAAGTGGATGGTATTCTGGTGCAATTGCCGGTGCCGGAACACATCAATCCGGACTCGCTGATCGAAGCCATTGACCCGGGCAAGGATGTCGATGGTTTCCACCCGTATAACGTCGGCAGACTGGCCGCGAGGAAGCCCGCATTGCGCTCTTGCACGCCGTTTGGCTGCATGAAATTATTGCAAGAAACCGGCATGGATTTGCACGGCAAGGAATGCGTGGTGGTCGGCGCTTCAAATATCGTTGGCCGCCCGATGGCTCTGGAGTTATTGCTGGCCGGCGCAACGGTCACGGTGGCGCATAAATTTACGCAGGATTTGCGTAGCCATGTGGAACGCGCTGATGTTGTTGTTGCGGCGGCGGGTAAACAGGGCTTAATCAAGGGTGAATGGATCAAGCCGGGGGCAACGGTGATTGATGTCGGCATTCATCGACTGGCTGACAACAGCCTGACCGGCGACGTAGAATTTGAGGCAGCAGCAGAGCGCGCGGCATGGATTACGCCGGTGCCCGGTGGCGTCGGGCCAATGACTATTACCATGCTGCTAGCCAATACGGTCGAAGCATTCAAAGCGCATCTCGGCGACTGATCGTTCATTAATACTGCAACGAATTCAACGTGAAGTTAAAAGTGTTTCCTTCGTGATCTTCGCGTCCTTCGTGGTGAATGTTTTAAAAATACAAAATACGGAATCAGGGATATTGGAATGACAGGGCTACAGAAAACACCATTGTATGACGAACACGTTGCCCTTGGCGGCAAGATGGTGCCGTTTGCCGGTTTTGAGATGCCGGTGCAATACAAAAACGGTGCGTTGAAAGAATATACCTTCGTTCGCGAAGGCGGCGCCGGTTTATTTGATATCACCCATATGGGGCAAGTCCGCGTGACAGGCGCAGGTGCACTGGCTTTTCTGCAATATGTGACCACCAATGATGTGTCGAACTTGATTGAGGGACAGGTGCAATACTCTGCGTTGCTGAATGAAGCAGGTACATTTATCGACGATATTACCACCTATAAAATATCCGATACGGAATACTATCTCTGCATCAATGCCGCCAACCGGCATAAGGATGTAGCACACTTGCAGGCTCATGCTGAACGCTTTGATGCCTGCACTGTGGATGAATCTGACGATACAACCTTGTTGGCCTTGCAGGGCGCTGCGGCACAGGCCGCATTGCAGCCGCTGGTCGATACCGACCTGGAAAGCATCGGTTATTATAAGTTTGCCCGGGTCAATGTACATGGCACGCCCGGCATTGTGTCGCGCACTGGTTATACCGGCGAAGACGGCTTTGAGATTTATATTCCCAACAGTATTGCCGTGGATGTGTGGACGCAGTTGCTGGCCGGTGGTGCGGAGCCGATCGGTCTGGCAGCGCGCGATATGCTGCGCACTGAAATGGGTTATGCGCTCTACGGCCATGAAATTTCCGATGCAGTGACGCCGGTGGAAGCGAAACTGATGTGGATCACCAAACTCGATAAAGGTGATTTTATCGGCAAACAGGCGGTGGCAGATCGGAAAGCCGCCGGCCCGCAAAAGCGTTTGATTGCGTTGAAACTGACCGGGCGCGGCATTCCGCGCGAGCATTACGCAGTGTTCGTGGACGGGGAAAAAAGCGGCGAAATCACCTCCGGTATGCACTCGCCAATGGCAGGCGGGGTTGCGCTGGCTTATGTAAAACCCGAACATGCGGAGTCGGGCGAGTTAAGCGTGGAGATTCGCGGCAAACAGGTCGCCGCAGAACGCACGACGCTACCATTCGTGCGTAGCAATGTAAGACGATAAGAGGGAGAACACATGACAATTCCTGCTGATTTGAAATATACCAAAGAACACGAGTGGGTGCGTATCGATGGCGATACGGCCACCTTCGGCATTAGCGATCATGCACAGGAGGCATTGGGCGATATCGTGTTTGTTGAACTGCCCGAAATTGGCCGCACGATTGATGCGGGCGAGGCCTATGCCGTAGTTGAATCGGTCAAGGCGGTTTCCGATGTTTATGCACCGGTTGCCGGTGAAGTCATCGAAGTCAATGAAGCGTTGGAAAGCGAGCCGGAACACGTCAATACCGACCCGTATGGTTCGGGCTGGATTGCTAAAGTGAACATCGGCGACGGTCAGGTTGAACTGCTTACCGATGATGAGTACACCACCTTTTTAGAAGAGTAACTGTAACTATTCAGCTCACCCGCCTTTTGCCCGCTGCCGGCGTCAAAAGTACTCACATACATGGAGTATGCTGCGCGCTTTTTCCTTGGCAGCGAACAAAATGCAGGCAATCTGAACAGTTACTCCACTTTGATGACAGGTGCTGAATAATTACGAATAACTTTTTTACCACAGAGGGCACAGAGGAATTCAAATACTTTGTGCGTCTGTTCTCTGCGGTTAGTGAGTAACCATGAGATTTTTACCCCATACAGATACAGACAGGCAGGCCATGCTCGAAGCGGTTGGCGTTTCTGACATACGCGATTTATTCGCCGATATTCCGGCTGAGTTTCATTTACAGCAAGGCGCGCTGAACTTGCCGGATGGATTATCGGAAGCGGCGATTGTGCGTAAATTTACGCAGGCAGCCGACAAGAATCGCAATGCCGGCAATACAGCCTGTTTTCTCGGGGGCGGCACGTATCACCATTTCGTACCTGCCGTGGTCGATTATGTGATTTCGCGCGGCGAGTTTTTGACTGCCTACACCCCTTATCAGCCGGAAATTTCGCAAGGAACGCTACAAACCCTGTTTGAATTTCAGACCATGATTGCGCGCCTGACCGGTATGGATGTCGCCAACGCTTCGATGTATGAAGCGGCCACGGCCACGGCTGAAGGTGCACTGATGGCGCGGCGCATTAGCCGTAAAAATCGCGTTGTCTTGGCAGCTTCCGTCAATCCGCGTTATCGCAGCGTGACCGCCAACTATCTGTCCCGGCTCGATGGTGAATGCATCGAAGTAGCTTGCGGCGAGTTTGGCACCGATATCGATAAGCTGATCGAAGCGATTGATGATGCAACCGCTTGCGTGATCGTGCAATACCCCGATTTTTACGGTTCGGTCTATGATCTGGCGCTATTGCGCGCCGCATGTGATGCGCATAAATGCTTGCTGGTGGTGGCATTCTCCGATATTTCCGCCTTTGCACTGATTGAGTCGCCCGGCGCGCTCGGGGCTGATATTGCAGTCGGCTCCGGCCAGTCGCTCGGTATTCCGATGGGCTATGGCGGGCCGCATCTGGGGTTGTTTACCTGCAAACAAAAATACGTGCGCCAGATGCCAGGTCGTGTTTGCGGCATGACGAAGGATGCGAATGGCAAACGCGGTTTTGTGTTGACGCTCTCCACCCGCGAACAGCATATCAGGCGCGAAAAGGCGACCAGCAACATCTGCTCGAATCAGGGGCTGATGTGTACCGCTGCCGCGACTTATATGACGCTGATGGGTGATGCCGGACTGGCCACGGTGGCGCACCATTCCGCGGCTGCATTACACGCACTTGTCTCGAATCTGCCTGAACACGTTTCAGCTGCAAGCGGCGCGCATTATAATGAAACTGTCTTGAGCTTTACCGATCATGCTGCGCGTGGGCGCTTCCTTGCAGCAGCACAGGCTGACAATATTTTCGGCGGCATCCCGCTGGAACGCATCGAACAGGATGGTCAGGCCAGACATCTGCTGGTCGCGACTACGGAAATGGTTGAACAGGATGATATCAACCGGTATCTGTCAGCCCTGGAGGCCGCCCGATGAGTCAATCTACACCTACCACTTATAAATATTCCGCCACATACGGCATCCAGCATGAAGAAGCGTTATTGTTTGAACATGTCCATGAAGCACCTTCCTCCATGAATCTGCCCGGTGTGGATGGTGATGTTCCGGCTGATCTGGCGGCGTTCTCCCGATCTGCTGCGGCAGGCATTCCGGGTTTGTCCGAGCCGGAAACCGTGCGTCATTATGTGCGTTTAAGTCAATGGAACCACGGCATTGAAACCGGTTTTTATCCGCTCGGCTCCTGCACCATGAAATATAATCCGCGCGTGAATGAGCAGGTCGTTCGTTTGCCGGGGTTGTGTCATATCCACCCAGATCAGCCCGATGATACAGTACAGGGCGCACTGGAACTGTTATACGAACTGCAACAATGGCTATGCGAGATTGCCGGTTTTTCACACATTACCCTGCAACCGGCTGCCGGCGCACATGGGGAATTGACCGGCCTTATGATGATTCGCGCCGCACTCGATGCGCGTGGTCAGCAACATCGCAAAAAAGTATTGGTGCCCGATTCAGCGCACGGCACCAACCCGGCTTCGGCTGCCCTGTGCGGCATGTACACGGTCGAATTAAAATCGGGTGCAGACGGGCGCATTGATCTGAACGAATTAAGGGCCAACCTGGACGACGACACCGCCGCCCTGATGATGACCAACCCGAACACCGCCGGCGCATTTGAATCGAATGTGAAAGAGATTTGCAGCCTGGTGCATGAAGCCGGCGGCTTTGTCTATGGCGACGGTGCCAATTTGAATGCATTGGTAGGCGTGGCGCGGCCCGGCGATATGGGTATTGATTGCCTGCATATCAATGTGCACAAAACCTTCGCCACGCCGCATGGCGGCGGCGGCCCAGGCG
>CAJXNE010000087.1 GCA_913056285.1 uncultured Zetaproteobacteria bacterium
ATCGGCCACTTCCTGCGCCGCCTTGCGAATCAGTGCTGCTTTTGGTTTTGGCAATTTACCCAGATCCTGATTGACCGTTGCTGCTGTCAATTTGATACGCGCCAGAGCCCGGATAAATTCACGTGGAAACCTCAGTGTAGACACCGGGAAATTGGCCACCGCCCGCGCAGTTGAAGCGCCGTACAGCGCATTCTCCGGAACCTGCATCTCACCCATGGAGTCACGTTCAATTCTGAATTCAGTCATTATTTCTCCCTTCTGACGCACAACAATGTTAAATCGTCATCCTGATCATCTCTGCCAAAGTCAGTGAGCACCTCGAGCAACGATTCAGGCAACGACGATAGCGGCGCATCGCTCTGGTCACGCAGCCACTGGCTGAATCTGGCCTCACCGTACATTTCGTTGCCATATCGATTGGATGTTTCTGTCACACCATCGGTATAAGCTACCAGCGTATCACCAGCATTCAATGTGGTTCTGGCCACTTCGTAGTGCATACCCTTGACCAGCCCGAGCGGCGGCGCAGATGCCTCCAAACGGCTGACTTCAGTCTGATTCACCAACAATGGTGGCACATGACCGGCATTGACCCACACCAGCGAATGCGATTCGGGTTGAAGCTTACCCATGAACAGGGTCACAAAACGTCCGGCTGTCAGTGTATCACACAGTGCTTCATTGAGATAATTAGCCGCTTCCTCAATCGGCCAGTTCAATGTTGACAGCCCACGCAGCATAGCCTGCAAGTTGGCCATCGTCAGCGCCGCAGGATAACCCTTGCCGGATACATCAGCGACAATGAGCCAAATGCTACCATCCTCCAGCTTGACATAGTCGTAATAATCGCCACCCACCGAATAGCACGTTTGTTGAAATCCTTTCAGGTGATAGCATGGAATCACCGGCTCATACTTGGGCAATAGTCCCTGCTGAATTTCAGCTGCAAGCGCCAGTGAATCCTTTAAATTCTCACGCTCCTGTAAACCTTTCATGGCTGTATTCAAACCGCGCGCCAATTCCCCCATATCATCATCAATCAACACAGGCACCAGCGCCTTGAATTCACCATTGGCGAGGTTTTTCAGGCCTGTTTCCAGTGACGCAGTCACTTTCTTCAAGGTGCGGGTAATACTTAATACCAGTACGATACTCGAGGTCACACTCATCACCAACAGCACCATCGCCTGGGATAAAATAAAGTGCTCTTCGATATCATTACCCGCCAGCGCCAGCCAGACATAAAGAGACAGAATCAACGTCGGCAACAACCCTGTTACAAAAGACACCAGCCATGGTCGATGCGCAGATGACGTAATATGTTTATCCGAATGCTCGTCGTCGAGCAGGCTGTTAAACCATCCCTGCCGGGACATATTCAGTCGCAAGCGGGTTGAGTAAACAATAGAAATCGCCACAGCAAGCGACGGCCCCAGTACGCCTGCGCCAAAACAGAAATTCAGCGTCAGTGCAACAAACATGCGCCATGAAAAATAATAATCTCCGCTTATGGCAGTCAGAGAAATCACGATAATCAGATAGGCCGCAAACGCCCAACCCGCTACCAGATAGGCTTTTAACGCCCGCCACGGAAAATCAACCATATTCGCTTCAATGAAACGGCGGGACTTGTCAGGATGAACCGATTTGGCCAGGGATTGTCTTAAAGGCTGAAATGTCCACCAGGAAGCTCCGCCAAAAAACAGCAGGAAAAAGATAGAATCCACAATAGACAGCGATGCTGTAACTCCCAGTTGGGCTGCATTGCCATTGAGCCGCATCAGGATCTGACCCAGCATAAAGATGAACAGCAATGGCCACATGCGAGCCATATAAGACCGATAATTAATGATAGGGCGACTCAAAAACTATAGATTGGCAGAATCAACCCGGAGAACTTACTGTCGTATCAGTCCTGATTGATCCAACATAGCCATGGCTTTGTCTCTACCAACCAGGTTCAATGTCCATGATTTGGAACCACCGTCAAGACCTGGCCCTTTATAAGCAACAAAAGCGCTGTTTTTTGTTTGTTGTGGAATTACAATTTTTGTACTACCTACGAAAGTTGAAAACCATGAATCCAGCTTAACCTCATAGATAACGCAACGTACTCGCTCACCCTCAATGTTCACATTACGAAATCCCGTCTGGCTGGCTGTTAATGGGTAAACCTTTCCATTATCGTAGTTTATAATTGAAAAAGCAGCATCAGGAGATGACCCCGAATCCGTAAGCATTTGCAGCGTCTGAGGCAATGCGCCAAGATCACGCAAGTTCTTGTCCCACACCTTTCGCTCATAAAATTCATCCTTGCTGCGTTTACTATAAATGCTCGGCTGACCTTCATTCAGGCTATATTTAATTTCAACCGTGCGTTGCATGGAGTGATTGATACGCTTGACATACAAAGGGGCACCATCGCTGCGTCGCACAAAATGCTCGGCCTGAACCTGCTCACAATCCCAGGAAATTCGCCACGCAGGCGTACCCTGATAATCAACCGCAGTAACATGATACTGAACGAGATTACCATTGGCTTGCTGAGCATAGACATAGCTTCCACCGACGATTACACCTGCATTTACATTCATTGTCATGAAAGGGAGCACAAGCACTGCCAAGGCCATAAATTGCAGGCGCGTAAACAAAAACTTGCCGGAACTGGTCATCATAAGGCCTCCTGAAGCTGGTAGAATGCAATGCGTACGATGCATAACTTATCACACAAAGCAAAAGCATCAATCAGGCCAACACCAATCGTGTCAATTTGACTCACTGCGACAAATCACTAATGTAGCGTATTATCAGGATAAATTTGGGTTTGTATGTGAGTCACATCACAACCGAGGCAAAAAAACACGTCCAGTTTGGCAACACATACCGTTTGCACCGGCAAAAAATGACCGTTAAACGACCTTCGACAAGGTAGCACCGGCATTAACCCGGCTTCAGAGGCGCCTTGCCCCGGAAACGATGCCAGGGCCAGTTCACACTAATTAATGGCCTGCCATATCCTCTTCCGGATTGGAACTAACCTGATGAATAGCCAGATCAGCGCCCATATATTCATCTTCCTCAGACAATCGAATACCCAGGGTTGATTTAACAATGCCATATACGACAAAGCCGCCGATAACGGCAATCATGACGCCTGTAGCCGTACCCACAAACTGTGCCATAAAAGTTACGCCACCGGCCCCGCCCATTGCAGTCGTACCAAATATACCCGCTGCAACACCGCCCCAGGCGCCGCATACGCCGTGCAGCGGAATCACGCCCAGTACGTCATCAAGCTTCAGCTTATTCTGGATAAATTCAAACCCAAACACGAAAATAACCCCGGCAGCCGCGCCAATCACCAGCGCGCCAACAGGATGCACCAAATCAGAACCAGCACAGATCGCCACCAGCCCGCCCAGCGCCCCGTTGTGAACAAAGCCCGGATCATTCTTGCCCGCCACCAGCGCCGCCAACAGGCCGCCCACCATAGCCAGCAATGAATTGATAGCCACCAGACCGGATGCTCCGGATGCATTGCCTGCGCTCATCACATTAAACCCGAACCAGCCCACGCAAAGGATCCATGAGCCCAGCGCCAGAAATGGGATATTGGATGGTAAAATAGCATTGGTTCGGCCATCTTTCCTGTAGCGCCCCGCGCGCGCCCCCAGCATCACCACAGCGCCCAGCGCCAGAAAACCACCCATCGCATGCACGACGACCGAACCGGCGAAATCATGGAATTGCGCCCCGAAACTGGCCTCCAGCCACGCTTGATAACCGTAGTTGCCACCCCAGATCAAACCTTCATAAAATGGATAAACCAGCGCCACAATCAATACAGTCGCCAGCACATTAGGCCAGAACCGTACTCGCTCGGTAATGCCACCGGAAATAATGGCCGGAATCGCTGCCGCGAAAGTGAGCAAGAAGAAGAAATGCACCATTTCATAGCCATTGGTTTTACCGCCAATGATATTCAGGTCTGCTACAGGCGCAAAAAAGTGAATGCCGTAGGCGACCGAAAAGCCGACAAAGAAATAGGCCACAGTGGAAAAACCAAAGTCGGTAATCACGCGCACCAGTGTATTCACCTGATTTTTCTTGCGTACCGTTCCCACTTCGAGAAAGGCGAAGCCAGCATGCATCGCCAGCACCATGGCTGCCCCCATGGTAAGAAAAAAGACATCAAATCCTGCTGTGTTCATTTTCGTTATCGCCCTTTTATTACTAAAACCAAACAACGCGTTGGCATGGATTTTTCGATTCTGTGATATATAATTTTACGGGATGGAAACCCCATACGCGTTAGCTCAACGCGTCCTGATCTTCTTCGCCGGTACGGATGCGTACCACACGCTCCACTGGTGTTACAAAAATTTTACCATCGCCGATTTTATTGGTGTATGCCGCTGACCGGATTGCCTCAACAACTTCATCGACACGATCATCCGATACTGCCACCTTGATTTCAGTTTTAGGCACAAAATCCACGTTATACTCCGCGCCACGATAAAGCTCGGTATGCCCTTTCTGGCGACCATGGCCGCGCACTTCGGTAATGGTCATGCCGGACACATCGATTTCCAGCAATGCGTCTTTAACATCGTCCAATTTAAACGGCTTGATAACTGCTGCAATCATTTTCATGACTTTTCCCCCGGTGTTGTATCTCTATCAAAACAAGCTGGAATCCTGATGACCTTCATTAGACTGTCAAGATCAATAGATTGACTCAATAGATTGACTCTAATTTGAAATTCTCGGGCGTATCAAAATCGGTAAAGTGCGCGGTTCAGAATCGAGCGGGAATAGGCCTTTCCCGATCAGAATCAACAGTTGATCTATCAACGCCTGCTCAGTGCCGGAAAAACCAAAAAAGTGGCACTGGTGGCTGCCATGCTAATTTGTTTACTATCATTAACGCTATCTTTCAATCCGGACAACCTTATCGCGCCGAAGCAACAGAAATTGCGTGAATCGGAACACAGTTGCTCCTAGGGTGCCCCCATGTCCAATTCTACCATATATATTGATACCCCTGCTCTGTTGGCAACAGCCTGCCCTGAAATGGCCGCTTGCCACGTACTCTGCCTCGATACCGAATTCCACCGGGAAAGCACCTATTACGCCGAATTCGCCCTGTTGCAAATTTACGGCAACGGCCATTGCTGGATCGTTGATCCGATTGCGCTAACCGATCTGTCAGAACTATGGGATATTCTAAGCAATCCGGACATTCTGAAAGTGTTTCATGCCGGCAGACAGGATATTGAAATCTTCGTCAAAGAATCCGGCCGCCTGCCCACGCCTCTGTTCGACACGCAGGTCGCTGCCGCCCTGCTTGGTTACGGACAACAGGTCGGTTTTGGAAATCTGGTGCAGCGCATTACCAAGAAAGCACTGGCCAAGGGCGAATCATTCACCAACTGGAAAATGCGGCCATTAACCCCCAAACAGCTGAAATATGCCGCCGATGATGTCATCTGGTTGATGCCAATCTTTCAACATTTACAGGAGCGACTGGAGGCCACCGGACGCTCCGAATGGTTGCAGGAAGAACAAAGCGTGCTCACCGATCCGGCCACCTATGATAACGATGTTTCTACCATTTTCTGGCGTGTCAAAGGCGTCACCAAAGTCAAAGGCAAGCACCTTGCCGCCCTGCGCGAACTGGCGGCATGGCGCGAGCGAGCAGCCAAAGCCCGGGATATCCCTCGCCGACGCATGCTCTCTGATGAAGCCCTGCTCGAAATCGCCCGCCGCGACACATTAAATACCGATACCATGCAGCGCATGCGCGGCATCAATGCAGGCTTTATCAAGCGCTTCGGTGGAGAAATCATTCAGGTCTGGCAACAGGGCATAGACACACCGGAAGCAGACTGGCCCAGACAAAGCCCTCGCCGTCATAATCATGCCGGCACTGACCTGCGGCTGGAAATGCTCGACACACTGGTACGTTTGAAAGCCGACGAAGGCGAGATTGCCGCATCGATTCTGGCCAGTAAGTCAGAATTGTCCGAACTGGCTTCATGGGGCTATCGCTGCAAAGACAAGCCACCGGAAGTAGCCTGTCTGCAAGGCTGGCGCTATGAACTGGTCGGTCATGATTTACTCAGACTGCTGCGCGGCGAAATCTGCCTGCACCTGAACCCGCAAACCGGCCTGCCTGTTATCACCGCTTTTAAGCAATCATGAAACTCTGCTTCTCCATTGATGCGCTCTCGGCATCCGGCGCCAATGCATGGCGTTTACAGGAAGATCAGCTTTGGCGCGAATGTGCGTATGCCGAACCCTTGCAGGATGGCGATGCTCGCATCACAGATAAAAAACAGGCCGAATACTGGCTCAATCGTCGCCTTAAAAAGGACAAGAAAACTGTCCTGACTGCACAGCATAAAGCGGGCAAATTCGATTTTCTGATGCGCGGTATTTTTGCACACGCTGTATTGCACAGAACCTCTGGCGCGCCAATTCCCGAAAAAGCCCGGATGCTTGATTGTTTTGCACAATTGCAACCGGGTGCTCCGTGGCTGGTCTATCTCGATGTGGCCGGTCATTTCCAGGCGCTCGATACCAGCAAGGTATCCATCATGGCCAATCTCGATATTGCCGTACGCGGAGAAATCGCTTCCAGCGAAGATTACATCGGCCCCAAAGCCGCTGCCGATGAAAAGATGATGGATGGCCTCTACCACCAGTTTCTGGCTGGCTGGCTGGAGCATCTGAAATCATCGAATATGAATGTTTTCGTGCCTGATCCCGAGAAGTTGAAAGAGGAATCCGCCTATATCGAGGAAATCCATAACTGGCGACACGAATAATATATTCCTCGCCCCGCCCACTCAGACACAAAAAGCGACCCTCGAAAGGGCCGCTTTTAAGGATAAGTCTGAAGACTCAGTTCATTTTACCTCTGGTTCTTTTCAAATTTTTGCATATAGGCAACCAGCGCATCCACGCCCTCTTCCGGCATCGCATTGTAGATGCTGGCGCGCATACCACCGACTGAGCGATGTCCCTTCAGGGTTATCAATCCATTCTCTGCTGCACCTGCAAGGAAAGCAGCATCCAATTCAGGATCGGCCAGCGTGAATGTTACGTTCATCCATGAACGGGCGTTGGTTGGCACAGGATTCGCATAAAAATCACTGCTATCAATCACGGCATAGAGTTTGTCAGCCTTGCGATGATTAACCTCGCCCATGGCAGTAAGCCCGCCCTGCTCCTTGATCCATTCAAAGACCAGCCCCGCCATATACCAGCTATAGGTTGCAGGTGTGTTATACATCGAACCACCATCGGCATGGGTTTTGTAATTAAACATGGCAGGCGTTTTCTCAGCGGCTTTACCCAGCAAATCCTCACGAATGATCACAATAGCCAAGCCGGCAGGTCCGATATTCTTCTGTGCACCGGCATAGATCATCGCAAATTTGGACACATCAATCGGGCGCGAAAGAATGGTGGAAGACATATCCGCGACTAAAGGAACACCTCCCGTTTCCGGAATATAATCAAACTCAACACCGGCGATGGTCTCGTTCGGCGTGTAGTGAACATAGGCGGCGTCGGGATTGAGTTTCAGCTCAGCTTGAGTCGGAACGGTGGTAAAACCGTCGCCCGAAGTGTCTGCGGCGATATTGACGTTACAGAAGCGCTTGGCTTCGGCAATCGCTTTCTTCGACCAGATACCGGTATTGATATAATCGGCGCTATCTTTATCACCCAGCAAATTCAGCGGAACCATTGCAAACTGGGACGAAGCACCGCCCTGAAGAAAGAGCACCTTGTAGTTATCAGGAATGCTCATCACATCACGCAGATCTTTCTCAGCTTTTGTCGCGATGGACATATACTCTTTACCACGATGGCTCATTTCCATGACCGACATTCCCGAGCCATTCCACTCCAGCATTTCCTGCTGCGCGCGCTCCATTACGGCTGTCGGCAACATTGCCGGGCCAGCACTGAAATTAAACTTTCTTGCCATGGTTTGTATCCTTTTTATTCGGGTGTTTGTTTTTATTTTTTGAAGGGTCGGCATATTCTGCTTACTTTTATCCTCAGTCAATGAAAAGCCTTTTCAAATATAAAATGCGTCTGAAAAATCTGATGAAAGGGTACGGTAAAACGTTTCATGGCTACGGGTAGTAGCCGTTGGATATTTATTCTACCGGATAAACGGCTTGCATCCAGGCCATTGTGCCGCCTTCTATGTTGATAAGATTGGTGTGTCCGCACTCTCTGGCCAGATAATCGGCAGCCTGCGCCGAACGCATGCCGGAACGACAGATCAGAAAGACATCGCCTTGTTTCGGAAATGCATCTACCTGCGCTGGCAAAGTATTTAATGCAATCAGTTTTGCACCGGGCACATGACCGGCCTGATATTCCTCCGGTGTGCGCACATCGATCAGCGTGATCGCTTCATCTTTCTCGCGTGCTACAAGCCAGCGCGGATAGAGTTCATTGATATTCATACGTT
>CAJXNE010000088.1 GCA_913056285.1 uncultured Zetaproteobacteria bacterium
CAGGCGAACGGCTTGCTCGGAGATGGTTTGGCGGGACACTTCGTTCACCTGACTCATGCCTCGGTGCCTCCTACAGTAAGTTCGTCAATGCGAATGGTGGGTAGCCCTACGCCAACCGGCACCGATTGGCCGCCCTTGCCGCAGGTGCCGACGCCCGGATCGAGTTCGAGATTATTGCCGATCATCGAAACTTTTTGCAGCACCTCATGGCCGGAACCGATCAGTGTTGCGCCCTTGACCGGGTATTGAATCACGCCTTTCTCCACGTAATACGCTTCGGATGTGGTGAATACGAATTTGCCGGAAGTGATATCGACCTGACCGCCGCCGAAATTGACGGCATAAATCCCCTTATCCAGCGATGCAATAATATCATCCGGTTTATCGTTGCCTGCCAGCATAAACGTATTGGTCATGCGCGGCAGTACCGGGTGGGCATAGGATTCGCGTCGTCCGTTGCCGGTCGGAGCCATACCCATCAATCGTGCATTTTGTTTATCCATCAAATAACCGGTCAGAATGCCGTCTTCAATCAGGACGGTTTGCTTGGTCGCCGTGCCTTCGTCATCAATGCTCAGCGAACCGCGCCGCTCGGCAATGGTGCCGTCATCGACAACCGTGATGCCTTTGGCGGCAACTCTGCTTCCCATTTTATCGGCAAATACAGATGTGCCCTTGCGATTAAAATCGCCTTCAAGGCCGTGACCGATGGCTTCGTGCAATAAAATACCCGGCCAGCCAGGCCCCAGCACTACCGGCATGGTTCCTGCCGGCGCATCATGGGCATCGAGATTGAGCAGGGCGAGTCTCACCGCTTCATGCACCAGTCGTTTGGCTTCATCGCCATCAATCAGACGGGACAGCGAAAACCGACCGCCACCACCGGCCGAGCCGGTTTCTCGCTTGCCGTTGTGTTCTACTACCACCGACACATTGAGGCGGACCAGAGGCCTGGCATCATGAATGGCCGCACCATCCATGCGGATGATGTGAATGTCGGAAAAGGAGGATGATACATTGGCAAACACCTGTTTGATGCGCGGGTCAAGGCTGCGGGCCAGTGCATCGAGTTCCTCCAGCAATGCTTTGCGTTCGGAGAAGTCCACCGAAGCGGCCGGGTTGACGGCCTGATATAAAGCTGGTGCAGAAATATGATGAATTGAAACCGGAGCGCGGCTTTGTCCGCTTTCGGCAATAGCGCGAGCCGATTTTCCCGCTTCCAGCAAGGCGGTGCTATCGAGCCTGTCGGTAAAGGCGTGACCGGCGGCTTCCCCTTTGATGACGCGCGCCCCCATGCCCTGGTGGGTGGAGGCGGAAACGTGTTTCACACGGCCTTCTTCGAGTGCCAGCGATTCGGAGCATGAATGCTCCAGATATAAATCACCGTCATCGGCATGTGCCGGCAGCATATCGGAGAGAACAGATTGTAGCGTTTCGATGGAAACAGGAAGGGTAGTGGCCGGAGCGGTTCCGGAGGTAGTGTCAGACATGGTCGCAATCGTCGGTGTTGACGGTTTTCTGTCAAGGATATTCGCAAGTGGGCGAAGTTCATTCCGTAAAATAGACGGAATAAAAACCATAAAATGGACGAATTGACAGCCGATAAATGGACGGTATTATTTCTTGTGTATGAAAGGAAAAGAATTATATCTCCCGCGTATTCTTGAAAGCTCTCTTAAAGAGGCGCTGGCAGATACACCTGTGGTTTGTTTGCTTGGTCCCAGGCAGTGCGGTAAAACCACATTGGCGCAGTCGTTTGATTCGGAGCGTGCATTCGTCAGCCTCGATGAGGACAATTATTATCAAGTCGCCAGCATGGATCCTGCAGGTTTTATTGCCAGCCTTCCCGATGTGGTGACGCTGGATGAAGTGCAGCGGGTTCCCGAACTGCTCCCTGCCATTAAATTGTCTGTGGACCGTGACAGGCGGCCAGGCCGTTTTCTATTAACCGGATCTGCCAATATATTGTTATTGCCGCGTGTGACGGAATCGCTGGCAGGGCGCATGGAAGTTATCCAATTACAGCCATTGACCGAGGCCGAAAAGGAATATTCGGGCGGCTCATTTCTTCGCTCTTTCCTTGAAGGAAGGGTGAGGCCCGGCATTCATGACGGAGAGGGAAATACCGGAACGAGTTTGCCAAACAGGCTGGTGAGCGGAGGTTATCCGGAAGCGTTGACCCGTTTGCCAACTCGATCCCGACAATGGCATCGGCAGTACATGAAATCCATGATTGAACGGGATGTGAGGGATATATCCCGTGTAAAAGATGGCGATGAACTAGGTCGTCTGATTGAATTGCTGGCATGGCGTTCCGGTCAATTAATCAATATCAGCAGTCTGTCCAAAGAGCTTGGATTGCATCGGGAAACGGTGGAACAATATATCTCCATTCTTGAACGGCTTTTTCTCATTAGGCGTTTACCCGCATGGCATCGTAATTCGGCCAAGCGTTTGATCAAGGCTCCAAAAATTCATCTGATTGATAGTGGGCTGGCGGCAACACTTACCGGCCTGGAAAGTGGCGACTGGAACGAAAAGCGGGATAGTATGGGGCATTTGCTTGAATCATTTGTGGTTCAACAGTTGCTTGCCCAGGCCGGGTGGACCGATGCTGATTTGCGTTTCTGGCATTATCGGGATAAGGATCAGGTAGAGGTTGATTTGGTTATCACGCGTGGCGCACAGACATGGGGCATTGAAGTCAAGGCGGCAGTTTCTCTGAGTAACAGGGATGGCAAAGGGCTTGCCCGCCTGGCTGAACAATGCGGCAAGGATTTTCGGGGTGGCATTGTTCTTTATGCCGGACAGGATACGCTGCCGCTGGGCAATACGCCTTTTCTTGCAGTACCGTTGCATAAGCTGTGGAGTGAATAGAATATGACTGAATTAATTAGAATATCCGACCCTGTAAGTCTGCAAATCCTGAGCGATATGCTGGCATCAAAACAAATCCTGTTTCGAGTCGAGAATGTCGGCATGAATGCCCTTATGCCGTTGCCCACTGTGATGGATGCACGCGTGCTGGTGGCTGAGGATGATCTGGCGGCTGCCGAACTGATTGTGCGTGATCTGGAGTTGGACACATGATTCGCGGCGCACTGGCGCTATTGAGCGGCTTACGCTTATTGCTGGGACGGTCTGAATTGCGCGCCATTTTATGGCGCATGGTTGCTTTGCTGCTGGTGTTGATGCTGGTGACTTTCGGAGCCACGTTCTGGCTGGTCGATTATATTGCTGCCATGTGGATTCCGGCTGGAGATGCCTGGTATTGGCAGGTTTTGTCATGGTTGGCTGGCGTGTTGGCGTTTGTGCTGGCGATGATTTGCGGCATCGTCAGTTTTGTGCTGCTGGGCTCGGCTGCATCCGCGCCATGGCTGGATGATCTGGCCGCACGCACGGAAGCCTTGTCAGGAAGTACCATCACCGGGCAGCAGACGGGCTGGATGCAATTGGTCGGCGATAGTCTGGCCAATTCGATTCGCCCTTTGTTTGGCTTGTTGGCTTGGGGCGTGGCGGCACTGTTGTTTTTCTGGTTACCACCGGTGGCGACAGCGTTGTGGAGCTATGGCGGTATTCGTTTTCTCAGTTTTGAATTGATCGATACTCCGGCCTCCCGGCGTAACTGGGATTTCAATACGCGTAAGCAAAAGCTACATGAGCGGCGGTGGTTTTATTTAGGGTTTTCTGCTACAGCAATGCTGCTGATGCTGGTGCCAGTGCTTAACTTGCTGGTGATTCCCGCTGCTGTGGTTAGCATCAGCAGTGATTTGCTGCGGGTACAAAATTCTGGATAATGCCAATATAAGCCAACCGTGTTTTCCATGGAGGAAATGACGTAAATGAGCCTGACCATCAATGAAGTGTTGACCCGTAAGGTGTTGACAATATCACCGGATATCATGCTGACGGAAGCTGCGAGGCTGATGGCGGAGAATAGCATTTCATGCCTTGTGGCAGTCGAGGATGATAAACCGGTTGGTATGCTTACCGAAGCTGACCTGGTGCGAATTGCGCATTTGCATATCGATCCCGAGCAAACGTCCATATCCGGTTTTTTGTCAGCGCCGGTTATTTCCATCGAGAAAGGGCATAATATTTTCGATGCCTTTAATGTGTTGCTGGAGCATCAGGTCAGTCATCTGGTCGTCGTACATTCGGATGGGCGCCTCAAAGGGATCCTGACCTTTAGCGATATACTCAAGGCTGCCGAATTCGATGATTTCCTGCGCGTCAAACCGGTCAGCAGCGTGATGAGCTGTCATGTGGTGAGTGCAACGCCCGAAACGGCTTTGAACGATGTGCTGACCCGGATGGATGAGGCGCATCTTTCCTGCATGGTTGCGGTTGATAACGGTAAGGCATGCGGCATTTTTACCGAACGCGATGTCGCCCGTCTGCTTGCATCCGATGCTGATCCTGATGTCTTAACGCTGGGTGAGGTGATGACTTCGCCGATCATGACCATGCATGCGGAAGATTCGATGCTGGATGCCGTGCTGATGATGCGGAAAAAAGGTTTCAGGCGCGTTGTGATTGTTGATGATGAGCTGCAACCGGCAGGCATAGTCACCCAGTTTGATATTATTCGCGGTATGGAAAGCCGAGCCATCCATCGCTTTCAGGCGCTCTTTAATCAGATGGAAGGCCAGCTGGTGGTCGAAAAAACGGAACTGGAGCGCATAGTCGGCGCATCGCCGGCGGTGCTCTACCGTTACCACTACAACGGTGAGAATAAAGGTTTTACTGCTACCTATATCAGTCATTCAGTCACGGCTATGCTGGGGTATGAACGGCATGAATGCATGCAGGCGGACTGGTTGTTTTCACATATTCATCCGGATGATGTGCGGCTGGTTGAGGCGGGTATGCAAAAGCTGCTGGAACGCGGTGAGATTGAGCAAATCTACCGTTTAGCAGACAAATCCGGCGAGTATCGATGGATTCAGGATCATGCCTGTCTGAACAGGGGGGTGGGTGGCAAACCGGATGAAGTGATCGGCTCATGGCTGGATATTACCGAATCCCGGCAGCGTGATCAGCAAGTGTATGAAAGTGAAGAATTATACCGTTCACTGGTTGATCTGGCTTTTGACGGCATAGTTATCATTGCAGCCGATGGCCGCGTAATATTCGCAAATGAAGCCTGCGCCTCAGTCTTGGGTGGCACGTCCGATGAAATAACAGGTAAATTTTATGAGGATATGGTGCACCCGGAGGAACGTCAGGCCATGAGGCTGCGTTTCAGGCAGCGCATGGATGGCAACGGGTCTAAAAAAGCCTATGAGACGCGCCTGCTGCAAATAAATGGTGATACAGTCTGGGTGGAACTAAGTGGACGCTTAATTACATGGCAGAATTGCCCCGCCGATTTGTTGACACTGCATGATATCACCGAGCGTAAACTGACGGAGACGGCGCTCAGGCAAAGCGTGGAGCAGCAACAGAGGATTCTGGAAGCCAATCCTGTGCCCACTGTCATCAGCAGAGCCTCGGATGGCACAATCCTCTACGCCGACAAGCTGCTTGGAGAGATGTTCGGTATTGACAGCGACGAGTTGATCGGCCGGGTGACGCCCGATTTTTATGCCAATCCTGACGACCGACAGCGGTTATTGCAGGAATTTTCCGATAAAGGAGTGGTTGAAGGCAGAGAGGTCAGGGCTCGCAAAGCGGACGGAACGGATTTCTGGGTCATCGTTTCCCTGCACCCGGTATCCTTCGACGGTGAATCCGCCTGGATGGCAGCCTTTTATGACATCACCGCGCGCAAGCAGGCCGAACAACAACTGATCGAGAGTGGAAAGAAATACCGCACGTTATTCGATGAAGCGCGTGACATGATGCATATCGTTGGTGCTGATGGTCGTATTATAGATGTGAATCAGTTTGAGCTGGATACGCTTGGTTACAGTCGAGAAGAGATGATTGGCATGCCAGTGAAGGAGATCATTTGTCTCGAATTTCTGGAAGAGACGTCCGAACGTATTGAAATCGTGTTTGGCGGTCAACCTCAACCACTGATCGAGACAGCACTGCGTAAGAAAAATGGTGACTGTATTGATGTGGAATTATCTGCCACCCCGCAGTTTGATGCATCAGGTAATGTGATCGCCGGTCGAGCTATTATCAGGGACATCTCTGATCGCAAAAAAGCCGAGCGAGAGAAAGAGCTAGACAGGCAACGCGCTGAGGCATTGCTGCAATTGCCCAAATTGGCGGCAGAGCTGAATGAACTGGAGTTTATACAGCGTGGTCAGGAGTTGGCTGAGAACCTGACCAATAGCAAAATTTCATTTATTCACTTTATGAATGAAGATGATAACAGCATCGAGCTCGGTGCCTGGTCTCGGCGTACACTGCAGGATTACTGCACTGCCGCATTCGACAAGCATTATCCTGTCAATAAGGCGGGCGTATGGGCAGATGCCGCGCGCCAGCACAAGGTGGTGGTGTTCAACGATTATGCATCAGCGCCGAATAAAAAAGGATTGCCGCAAGGGCATGCCGGATTAACACGGCTGATCAGTCTGCCGGTGATTGAAAACGGGCGCGTTGTGATGATCACGGGGGTGGGTAATAAGGATCAGGATTACACCGAACAGGATGTTAATACTGTTCAGCTGATTTCGGACTCCATATGGCAGATTGTGCAGCGACGGCGCAATGAGTCTTCTTTAATCCAGTCTGAACAAAAATTCCGCAGCCTGTTCGAAGAGTCGCGCGATATGATGCATATTGTCGGACATGATGGACGTATCATTGATGTAAACCGGGTGGAGTTGGAGACGCTGGGCTATTCCCGTGAAGAGATGATCGGCAAGCCACTGAAAGAGCTGGTCTGTGCGGAATATCTCGATATCACGATGCCGAAGTTTGCCGAGTTAATACAAGGGAAGGCGATACCGATCTATGAAACCGCCATGCAAGCAAAAGATGGTTCCTGTATTGATATCGAGGTGACTGCGACGCCACAGTTTGATGAGGATGGCAATGTGACAGCCTCACGGGCGATTATCCGTGATATTCGGGCGCGTAAACAGAAAGAGGCGCTGCTGGCACGGCGCGAGCGGCAGTTGTCAGTATTGGCCGAGGCAGGGGCTGAGATCAATGAGCAGCTGGAAGCCGTTGAGATCGGGCGCAAGCTGGTGGATCAGGCATGCCAGCTGGTCGATTGCGAATCGGGTGCTATGGGCTTTTTCCACGATGATAAAATCTGCTTCCGGGAGTATCTGAAGCAAGGTGAATATATGGAAATCGAACTCGATTTCCCAAGCGGTTACGGCGTGCCAGGTCATGTACTGGAGACAAAGACACACTACATCTGCGCAGATGCGCCAAACGATGCCCATGTCATCCCCGAAATTCAGCAGGCGTTCGATTTTGTGAAACTGATGGATGTGCCGATTCTCGATGCCGAGGGTGAATTACTCGGCTGTTTTGAGATGCATGATCGACTGGATGGTGCGGATTTCGATGAGCAGGATCTGGAGATGGTGCGCTCGCTGGCTGGTATCGTGGCGGTAGCGTTGGTCAATGCACGTCAGCAGTTGGAGATCAGCCAGGCTGCCGAGCGCATGCGCACCGTACTCGATGCCGATTTCGATGCCATTGTGGTGCATCAGGATTTCAAAGTGGTATTCAGCAATGAGCAGGCCTGCAAAATGTTCGGCTACGGTTCACTGGAAGCGACACTGGGAGAGGATTCGTTACAGGCATTTGTGCCGGAGCAGCGCAAACTGGCCCGGCGCGCTGCGCAACAAGCGCTTCGAACCGGCAAACCGACCGATCGCATTGAGATGCTGGCTGTAAGCAAAAACAGGGAGCAGCCGTTTCCGATAGAGATTGCCAGTAGTCGTATTCAGTGGCAGGGCAAACCGGCACTGGTGTCCGTTGTGCGGGATATCACCGCGCGTAAGGAAGCTGAATCGCAGATGCACCTGCTGGAGAGTGCAGTGGCATCGGTGAACGAGAGCATTATTATCACGGATGCGGAAGGCACGATTGTCTATGTCAATTCAGCGTTCAGCGCCAATACCGGCTTCGAGTTCGAGGATGCGATCGGAAAAACACCGGCGATTCTGAACAGCAAGCAGCAGTCCAAAGGATTTTACGAACAGTTCTGGGCCACCCTTACTGCGGGGGATCCGTGGAGCGGACGCATCCTGGATCGCAAGAAAGACGGCACAATCTTTCCCGTCTATTTATCGGTTGCACCGATTATCGGCACGAATGGAGAGATCACTCATTTTGTGGCCGTGCATGAAGATCTGAGCAGTGCCGAGGCGCTGCAAAAGAAAATGATGCAGGCGCAGAAGATGGAGGCAGTCGGTACAATGGTTGGCGGTGTGGCGCATGATTTAACAATATGCTGGCCAGCATGGTCGGCGGTTTTTAT
>CAJXNE010000089.1 GCA_913056285.1 uncultured Zetaproteobacteria bacterium
GGTGATAGACAAACGCAAGGATGGCAGCTTGTACCCGGCATTTATGACGATTTCGCCGATTAGTCTTGATCAGAATGAAGATCATCAAGGGTTTACGCATTATGTTGGTATTCAATCCGATCTGTCGAAAATTGAAGATATTGAAGCGCGCTTCCATCAGGCACAAAAGCTGGAATCGATCGGTACACTGGTGGGCGGCATCGCGCATGATTTTAATAATATGCTGGCGGGCATTACGGGTAATGTTTTTCTGGCCAAGAGTATGGCGAAGAGTGATGCACGGCTGATGAGGTACTTGGATAGTGTCGAGGCGCTTTCTTTCCGGGCTGCTGATATGATATCCCAGCTGCTTGCCTTTGCTCGCAAAAGCACCGTCAGCATGAAAGACATTCCACTGACCGTTTATCTCAAAGAGGTGGTCAAACTTCTCTCCGTCAGTGTGCCCGAAAATATCAATATGGAACTTCACTTTTGCAGTGATGATTTAATGGTGCATGGGGATAGCACCATGATTCACCAGATACTCATGAACCTGATCAACAATGCCAGGGATGCGCTCGATGATGTGGATAACCCAGCGATTACAGTTGCAATAGAACCCTTTACGGCTGGCAAGGACTTTTCGCGAACACATTCTTATCAGGTCAATGAGGGGGAGTTCGCCCATATAAGTGTGCAGGACAATGGTTGCGGCATTGCGCCGAATCAGATCGACAAGGTGTTTGATCCATTTTTCACGACCAAGGATCTAGGCAAAGGCACAGGGCTTGGATTGTCCATGGTGTATGGTGCCGTGAAAAAACATAACGGTTATATTGATGTTGAAAGCGAACCGGAACAGGGCACAACCGTCCACCTCTATTTACCTATATTGGAAAATAAAAAAGAAACTGTCGAGGCGACAAACATATGTGAGGTCGTTGAAGGCAAAGGTGAGTGTATCTTGCTGGTTGATGACGAAGAAAACCTACTCATGGCAAATAGCAACGTGCTGGAGAGCTTGAACTATCGGGTTCTGACGGCTACGAATGGGCAGGAGGCTGTGACGCTGTTTCAAGCACATTCAGATGAGATTGATCTGGTGATTCTCGATGTGGTGATGCCGGTGCTTGGTGGCGTGGAGGCCTGTCGGATGATGAGGGAAATATCCCCTGATGTAAAAGTGCTCTTTTCCACCGGTTACGATAAGGAGCAGGTACTCGGACAACATGAATCCGATGATACCCATGCCGTTCTTGTTAAACCGTTTTCTATCCCTGATTTGAGTCACGCAGTGCGCAAGAGTCTGGATAGTTAAGCCTATTTGATTAAACCAGAAAAGGGTGTGGTGCTATAACCATAAAAATTTGTTCAAAATGAATACCAAAATCAAGAAACCCTGTAAATTCCGCGCCAGCGCCTTACCGGGAGAAGGTAAGGGTGGCGTTTGGGCGAAACGTGGTGGTAAGACGCGTTTCGACCATGAGACTGGATCGGTAAATTTGTTGTCTGGATAATTTCAAATGTACCAAAACGTTGGGAATTCAGGCCTATTTTCTTACTCTAAAATCCTTAACCGGACAGCTGTGTGAGTTGCTGTTGTTTCATGACGTTCGGCGAATACCCAGTAGAAATTCCACATTGCCTTTGGGTCCGTGAATGGGGGATTCGGTCACGCCGAGCACTTCCATGCCATCCAGCATGTTGGCCATGGCAACTACTTTATCAATGGCCGTTTGCCGGTGGATGTCATCGCGCACGACGCCGCGATCCAGATATTTTGCTTCCACTTCAAACTGCGGTTTGATCAGCGCCACGCACCAGCCGGCGGGTTTCACAAATGGCCATGCACAGGGGAGAACGCGGGTCAGGGAAATAAATGAGGTGTCGATCACCAATGCGTCAATCGGTTCGGGGATAAGTTCAGCTGTGAGTTTGCGCACATGTGTTTTTTCCAGATTGATCACGCGTTTATCGTGTTGCAGTCGATAATGGAGTTGTCCGTGGCCTACATCGACTGCGAAAACTTTTGTCGCCCCGTTTTGTAATAATACATCGGTAAAACCACCGGTCGATGCACCCACATCAAGGCATGTATTCCCTTCGGCCTGAAAGTGGAAATAATCCAGCGCCCGCTCCAGTTTGAGACCGCCGCGCGAGACATATTTCAATACTTCGCGTACATCAATCGTAGCATCTTCACGAAAAGCCATGCCGGCCTTGTCCGCTTTTTGTCCATTCACATAGACCAGCCCGGCCATAATCAGGCGCTGTGCCTGATCGGCGGATTCAGCCAAATGACGCTCAACCAGCAACTGGTCGAGTCGCTGTTTTTTTATTTTTGGTTTTGCCAAGGTTCAGTCAGATCAATCAGTTGTTGCGCAGGCGGGCAATGATACCATCGGTATCGAGTTTCAGGTCGCGCAGGATTTCCGCCTGCGTACCATGTGCTGGGAAACTATCCGGCATGGCGATGTGGACGAAGGGGCCATGCCAGCCGGAAGTCAGCGCCAGCGCAGCGATTTGCTCGCCGATGCCGCCCTGAGCCACTCCCTCTTCAACCACTATCACGGGTTTGTCTATTTTTAAATATTCACGGATAGTAGCCTTGTCCAAAGGCTTGATGAAACGCAGGTTGAGTAATGTGAAGGCGCGGTTATCGTCCTTGCGTAATGTTTCAACGGCATGCAATGCATCACGAACACGGTTACCGACAGCAATCACCAACCCGTCATCACCGTTTTCCAGCACTTCAGCTTTGCCCACAGGCAGCGGTTCCGGTTTCGTGAGTTCAATCCCATATCCGTTGCCTCGCGGATAGCGAATGGCTACCGGGCCGTTGATGGTTAATGCCGTGGCCAGCATGTGGCGCAATTCCGCTTCATCTTTCGGGGCCATGACCGTCATATTGGGCAGACTGCGCATAAAGGCGATATCGAACATGCCGGTATGAGTGGCACCATCGGCGCCGACAATGCCAGCTCTGTCCATACAGAATGTAACCGGCAGATTTTGAATACAGATATCGTGAATAATCTGATCAAAGGCGCGCTGCATGAAGGTAGAATAAATCGCCACAAATGGACGTTTACCGGCTACCGATAAACCGCCGGCGAAGGTAACGGCATGTTGCTCGGCGATGCCGACATCAAAGCAGCGTTCAGGATGCCGGCGGGCGAAACGCGACAGACCCGTGCCCCCCGGCATGGCGGCTGTGATAGCGACAATACGATCATCGGACTCAGCCAGATTAGCCAGCGTTTCGGCGAACACCTCCGTATAACTCGGCGGCTTACCCTCACTCTTGTTCGGCTTGCCGGTCTGCACATTGTACGGGCCGAGTCCGTGCCATGTTTCGGGATCTTCTTCAGCGGGCGAAAAGCCCAATCCTTTTTTGGTCATCGTATGCAACAGAATCGGGCCATCGAGTTCCTTGCAGTTGGTCAGCGTCGGTAACAATGTTTCGAAATCATGGCCGTCAATCGGGCCGATATAACGAAAACCCATCTCTTCAAACAGGGTGCCTGGAATGATCATGCCTTTGACGTGTTCTTCTACGCGCTTGGCTGCATCGAGCGCGCCGGGCAAGACATTCAGAATCCGCCGGGCCGTGTCTTTGGCCTGGGTGTACGGTTTTCCGGTGATAATGCGCGCCAGATAAGACGACATGGCACCGACATTCGGAGCAATCGACATTTCATTATCGTTAAGGACCACCAGGAACCGGTTGTTGCGCGCACCGGCATGATTGAGCGCTTCAAAGGACATGCCGCCGGTCAGTGCGCCATCGCCGATCACGGCAATAACATGATGATTCTCTGAGCTTAAATCGCGTCCGCAAGCCATGCCATAAGCCGCTGAAATCGAGGTGGAAGCGTGGCCCGCGCCAAACGGATCATGCTCGGATTCGCTGCGTTTGGTAAAGCCGCACAGGCCGCCATATTGGCGAATCGTGGGCATGCCGGACAAACGCCCGGTCAGGATTTTATGCGGATATGCCTGGTGGCCAACATCCCATACAATGTGGTCGCGGGGCGAATCGAAGATATAATGCAGCGCAATGGTCAGCTCAACTACACCGAGCCCGGCACCCAGATGACCGCCAATCGGTGCCAGCGTTTCAATCAGATACTGGCGCATTTCCTTTGCCAGCTGCGGCAACTGATCTTCATATAGCGACTTGAGATCGGACACGCCGCGAATTTTTTCCAGCATCGGATAAGTCACCAACTACGCTCCTGAATGTAATGCACCAGCGATTGCAGGTGATCGCCATCCCGTCCCAGAGGCTGGCAGGCGGCAACGGCTAACTCTTGCATGTCCGTGGCCAGTTCGCGAGCCCGTTGCAGCCCAAGCACAGAGACATAGGTCGCTTTATTCTGTTCAGCATCCTTGCCGGCGCTCTTGCCCAGTTCCGATGAACTGGCGGTGACATCGAGAATATCATCGGCAATCTGGAACAATAAACCGACTGCCTTGCCGTAGCGCGAACATGCTTCGAATTGTTCTGCATCGGCGTTGGCCAGCAGGGCGCCTGCTTCACAACACCAGCGCAACAAGGCTCCGGTTTTATGCAGGTGAATCCGTTCAACGGTCAGCATGTCCATATTCTCACTGCCACTTTCAGCCTGCATATCGAGCACCTGGCCGCCGACCATGCCCTGCCCTCCCGCCGCCAGAGCCAGCTTGTGTATCAATGTGCAGCGCAGTTCAGCGCCCGCATTTGATTCACTCAACAGTTCAAAGGACAACGTCTGCAAGGCATCGGCAGCCAGTACCGCTGTCGCTTCATCGAATTGTTTGTGACAGGTGGGATTGCCGCGTCGCAGATCATCATTATCCATGCAGGGCAAATCATCGTGAATTAATGAATAGGTGTGGATGCACTCAATCGCCAGCGCTGCTTGCATGACAGGTGTTGGTATGACGAACGTTTGCATGGCAGGCGTGTGCTTGCCAGAAGCCGATTGGCCGCCACAAGCTGTATAACACTCCAGCAGCAAGGCAGGACGAATGCGTTTACCGCCAGCCAGTAAGCTGTAGCGCATGGATGCCAGTAAACGTGCTGTAACCACGGATGCTTTTGCATCGAGCATGGCCGCCAATGCTGCTTCCACACGCGCAGCATGTGCGGCAAGAAATGCAGGTGCCAGCACTTATGCAGACTCGTTGTCCGGGTTGTCGTCCAGCACCTTCAGTCGCTGATCGGCCTGATCCAGCAGGGCCTCGCAGCGGCGGGAAAGCTTCACGCCCTGCTCAAAAGCAGCGACGCTCTCTTCCAATGGCAATGCGCCTGATTCGAGCTTTTCAACCAGTTCGGACAAGCCGGCCAGCGCTTGTTCAAATGAGAGTTTATCAATCTGTTTCGCACTGCCCATGCCTGGCTGCTCCTTGTCCTGTATTTGAAGTGAGAATCAGCGATTCTAGAAGCAGCAGCGTCGCGGTCAATGCGAAGCGGTATTCTTTGTCTATTAGGGTTATGCTACGGCCATGCAAATCATTCGCCATGACAGGCAGGGCTATCCGGATTCGGTTGCCGAACAGGAGTCTCTCGTTGCACAGGTTTTGTGTGAGGAGGCAAAATCCACTCTGATTTTGACCGAACACCCGCCGCTATACACCATCGGGACATCTGGCCGTGAAAGCGATGTGCTCAGCCGTCAGGTCGATGGCGAATCGATTGCGGTTTATCCAAGTGGCCGTGGTGGCGAAGTAACCTATCACGGGCCGGGGCAGTTGATTTGTTATGTGATTGCTGATTTGAGAAATGATCAGGACTTGCATCGCCATGTGCACCGACTTGAAGAAATGGCGATACGCACTCTGGCCGATTTTGGCATCCATGCCGCCAGAGACCCGCGCGGCATCGGTGTCTGGGTTGAAGGTAAAAAAATCGCAGCCGTCGGGGTTCGGTGTCGTAAATGGATCACCTTTCACGGCATTGCCCTGAATATCAACCCCAATCTACGCCACTTCTCCGGCATTGTGCCCTGCGGCATGTCCGATGCGCCCGTGACATCCATGCGGGCGCTCGGTTCGAATGCCAGCCGCGATGAGGTAGAACAGTCCATTCGCCAGCATAGCGCCATATTTACGAGCGAAACTTCTTCGTATGCCTGACAAATCGACCAGTCCAATCATGTTGCACAGCCATGTGTATCGTGGCGAAAATCGCTTGCGGGTGGCGCTGGTCGGTCATCCCAACAGCGGCAAGAGCACGATTTTTCATGCTGTTGCCAGCACCCGTTACAACACCGGCAAATTAAGCGGCACACATAAACCCTACGCCGAGTGTCCGGTACAGATTGGCGTGGATGAAATCCATCTGGTTGATTTGCCTGGTCTGCCATCGTTGCGTGGCCTGAGTGGTGATGATCTGGAATCACTGAAATATCTGCTTTGGGGCGATGCAAGGCCGATCATCTCGCGCCACGAGCGCCATGAACCACCCGCTCCGTTTCCTCGTCCGGATGTATTGATTCAGGTGATCGACGCCAGTGCGTTGCAACAAAGCCTTGAGTTATCGCTGGAGCTGGCCGAACTGGGCCTGCCTGTCGTGATTGCTCTGAATATGATGGATGAAGCGCATCGTAAAGGTATTGAAGTTGACGTGAGTTCACTATCCGAAAAGCTCGGTGCGCCGGTGATTCCAACCGTTGCACTCAAGGGCCATGGGCTAGAAGAACTCTTTGCCACTGTGCTGCGATCTGGCCGGAACCCGGTCTGCCCGTTGCCTGAGCCACCGAATACGCATATCCGGCAGTGGGCGAACCGCTTACACAAAGTGATTGACAGACCTGACATTCAGCAGGCTTTTTCGATCCCCGCCAATATGCTAACCATGAATCTGCTGGAGCAGGATAATTACCTGCGCTCCGAAATTAAAAGCCATTTCCCCGAAGTCGCACCGGATATCCACGCCCTGCGTGAACAGGCGAATCATGAACTGCCAAGAACATTGACCGAAGAGGTGAAGGCGGATCGCCATCATCGCGCCATGACGCTGTTCAACGATGTTGCAAACAATGTTCACCAACCGAAGATCAGTTGGGAAGACCGCATGGATATGCTATTCCTGCATCCGCACTGGGGGTTGGTTGGTTCCCTGGCCGTGTTTGCCGCCGTGTTATTCATGGTGTTTGAAGTCAGCACTGGCCTGGATGCCATTTCATCGGCCAGGCTGACGACCATGATTTCCACCTGGCAGCCTGATACGGCCACCGGCGTGATTGCTCGCGCCGTTGCCGATGGTCTGATTGGACTGATCGGCATTGTTGTGCCCTATATGCTACCGCTGGTGTTAATGCTGGTGGCGCTGGAAGAGAGCGGCATCATGCATCGCATCGCCTTTGTGGTGGATCGTTTTTTTCATGCCATCGGTCTGCACGGCAGGGTGGCTGTGCCATTTCTGCTGGGCTTAGGCTGTAACGTACCGGCCATTGCAGCCACCCGTGCTTTGACCAGTGGCCGCGAACGTATTGTAGCATCCTTGTTGATTACGTTTGTTCCGTGCTCAGCGCGTTCGGCTGTGGTGTTGGCGCTGGGAGCAAAATATCTCGGTGCGACCGGCGTGTTTCTGTTATTTATATTAAGTCTGCTGGTGATTGCCGTGCTCGGTCGGTTGCTGTCACACCGGTATCCCGAAATCAGCCCCGGCCTGATTCAGGAAATTCCAGCCTATGCATGGCCGAATATGCATCGCTTGATTTCTTCCACGTGGCAACGCACCAGAGATATTGTCACCATTGTGCTGCCATTGCTGGTTGGCGGCAGCATTGTGCTGGCGCTATTGCAATTTGTGGGTGGCGATCAGATCATCAATACGCTGCTTTCCCCTGTCACCGGCTGGATGCTCGGCCTGCCCGTAGCACTCGGCGTACCCATTTTGTTCGGCGTGCTGCGCAAGGAATTATCGCTGGTGATGATTTATCAGGCGCTGGGCACGTTTGAAATCGGGCAGATGCTCGACTGGATTCAGATTTCCACATTTCTGGTGTTTCTGCTGTTTTATATTCCCTGCATTTCTACTTTTGCCGTGATGGTCAAAGTGATTGGCCGCAAGGATGCGCTGTTTTCTGTCGCGCTCTCTGTCGGCGTGGCGCTGATTGTTGCACTGGCTGTACGCCTTGCACTGAATGCTGCAGAGGGTATGGCGTAAGCCCAGATGGTCGGTTAACCGTGACCTGCTCAGGGGCAGGGTTTACAACTATATCCCCCAACTGTGTCAAAAACGCTCACAATGGCATCAATGTACGAGACGTGATATTTGTCACATTATGGCCTTGAGGCGACGATAGTGTTCGCCATGTGGTCGGCAAGATGCTGACTCAGTTAACGGCCAGTCATTCTCTCCCACCCCCTTTTGACTGGTTA
>CAJXNE010000090.1 GCA_913056285.1 uncultured Zetaproteobacteria bacterium
TTAAGCGATGCCATGGCATGATCACATTGATCGATGTGATGAGCTTCGGTAAAAATACGCAATGTCACCTCACGCCCGGACATGGTGGTGAAATGATCTTCCACACAGCAGAGGTCACCGGCCACCAGCGCAAACAGATAACAGGGTTTGGCAAACGGATCCTCCCATTCGGCCCAGTGCCGACCATCTGCCAGATCACCTTGACCAACCTGATTGCCGTTTGACAGCAAGACAGGGTTCGTCTGTTTATCGGCCACGATTCGCACCGCAAACGGCGCCATCACATCGGGCCGATCCTGATAATAGGTGATACGGCGAAAACCCTGCGCTTCACACTGAGTGCAATAGTTGCCACCGGAACGGTATAGCCCCTCCAAAGCTTTATTGGCTTCGGGATTGATGCGCGTGGTGATCTCCAGTTCAAAGGCATCGGGCGCATCAGCGATACATAACCCCCTGTCATGCAATTGGTAATGAGTTGCATCGAGTACTGCCCCATCGAGCCGGACAGACAGTAGTTCCATATCATGGCCATCCAGCGCCAGCGGCGCATCGGCATCAGCCTGCGGATTGCGCCGATAACATACCGTAGATATAACCTCCGTGGCGGTCGGGTGCAGCGTAAATGTCAGCGCCGTCTGCTCAACCAGAAAAGCCGGCGGCTGATAATCTTTCAGATAAATAGTATGAGACTGTCGCATGGGCATTCCTGTCGAGTTGTATGTCAGATAAGAAAAATGGTGGCCAAACCGAGAAACGAGAAAAAGCCGACCACATCGGTGACCGTGGTCAGAATGGTGCCGGAGGCCAGAGCCGGATCGATTTTCAGGCGTTGCAAGGTTAACGGAATCATGGCGCCAGCCAGACCGGCGATAAACAGATTAAACATCATCGCCGCCGCGATAATCAGGCCAAGCCTCATACCCAGATCGGGGAACCAGAATGATGCGATCACACCCATGGTAATGGCGAAAATCACGCCCGAAACCATGCCGACCGAAACTTCTTTCACCAGCGCACGGCGGGCATTGGAGAATGTTACACGGCCCAGCGCAATACTGCGCACAATCACCGTCAGCGTCTGGGTTCCGGCAATGCCGCCCATACTGGCCACAATCGGCATCAGCACAGCCAGCGCCACGATTTGTGCAATAGTTGCTTCGAATTGGGAAATCACAAACGAGGCGGCAATCGCCGTGACCAGATTCACTGCCAGCCAGATACCGCGCCGGCGGGCCGTTTTTGCCACAGGTTCGGCCAGATCATCCTGATCGGAGAGGGCGGCCAGACGATACATATCTTCCGTCGCCTCTTCCTGAATCACGTCAATGACATCATCCGCCGTAATCCGACCAATGAGCACTCCGGCATCATTGACCACCGGCAGCGCCAGCATATCATATTTATCGAAAACACGGGCTACTTCTTCCTGATCCTGACCGGCATGCACGCGGGGGAAGTCGGCATTGGCTACCTCGGCCACAATGGTATCGGCTTCTGCAAACAGCAGCGCATGCAGAGCTAATACGCCGACCAGCACATCATCATCATCCACCACATACACATAGTGCAGGTTTTCAATTTCCCGACCGAATCGACGCAATACCCGGATCACCTTATCCACCGACCAGTCATGGCGCACCTTAAATAGCTCAGACTGCATCAGGCCGCCGGCCGATTCCTCATCATGGGCCAGCAGTGATGCCACCTCACGCCGCTCATCCGGCTCCAGCCGCCCTATGACTTCATCGGCCACATGTTTTTCGACGGCTTGCAGAATATCGGTGGCATCATCGGAATCGAGATGTTCTACCACATCCTCAATTTCATCGGCGTTAAGAACAGCAAGCAGCTTTTCCTGCATGCCTTCGGGCAGTTCGAGCAGCGCATCGCCGAGCATTTCATCGGGGATATGCGGAATAATGGCCAGGCGGTCGTCATCGTTGCGACACGAGATCAACAATTCCGCCAATTCGGCATCATGCATGCCGCTCAGCAATTCATCGAGACGCGCGGCATCCCACTTGGCCAGATGGAGGGCTTCCGTGCTGTCAGGCAGTACCGAGCGATGATCGTTGTTTGCCAAGGCGTTCCTCCTGTTCACTTTTCTGACGGCGGCAGCCTACACCAGCGACTATCGGCATGAAACAGACTCGTTACAACCCAAAAACCGCCAGCAATAACCTGATACTATACAAAACCATGCCAGCTGCTTACGATTCTTTTTCGTAACTAATCTGAAAAATCTACGCGCGTCAGGCGATTGAGAGGCATTGAATGATGACCGGGAAGCCAACCATTCTTGTTGTCGATGATGAGGATATTATTCGTAATATTATGGCCAAACTGATTCATGCGCTGGGATATAGTGTATTGCAGGCCTCCAACAGCACCGAAGCAGTGAGTATGATGCGCCAGCACAAACCCGAAGTGGTTTTTCTGGATATTGTCATGCCGGGCGTGGATAGCATGGAAGTGCTAAACACGGTTCGTGACGATGATGCCTTGAAATCCATCGCCATCATTCTGGTTTCCGGCATTGATTGCCTGGACACCATTGCACGCTATATCGAGGCCGGAGCCGATGATTTTCTGCCCAAACCATTCAACAGCGCCCTGCTCAAGATGAAAATTCGCAATGCACTGGAACGCTCGCGCAGCCGGCAACAATCACCATCGTCTGATGAATCCTGTGAAGCATTTTGCAGCCAACTGGCGCACGACCTGAACAATGGTCTGACCGGCATCATGATGAGCGCTGAATTACTGTTGATGGAACAGACTTCCGAGGCATCGAAGCACCAACTGGAGGATATTATTTCATCCACTGAACAAATCAGCGCCCTGATCAAGCAACGTCGTAACAGCCTGAAAGAGGCTTCATAGCGCCGCCACTCTCCGGCAGTATGCGCCGCCCCTATGCAAGCAATCAAAAAAACCGATAACACCAGGCAGGTTTCCGCATTAAGCGGACTGGCCTGGCGACTGGCCGAATTGGCGCAACTGGACGGTCTGCATGTCTGGATTTGCCCGGATCTGCGCAGCTATCGACAACTGGCCGAAGAAGTAGCGTTTTTTCTTCAGGACAGCCCTGACAAACTATGGCGCTTTCCGGCTTGGGAAGTCTTGCCTTACGATCGCGTTTCCCCGCATCACAGTATCGTTGGGGAGCGCTTCGCCACATTGGGGCGCTTGCTGGGCGCGCCCAAAGCATCCGGGCTACTGCTGACCGCCCTGCCGGCCTGGCTGCAACGCATCGCGCCGCCGGAATCAGTGGCAGCGCATGTCTGGCAACTGGAAATCAATAAGCCGCTGGATATTGCCAGCCTCAAAACCCGCTTAACCGAAGCTGGCATGATACCTGCGGATCGCGTGCTGGCACCGGGCGAATTTGCTGCGCGCGGCGGCCTGTTCGATATCTGGCCAGCCACCGAAGATACACCACTGCGTATCGACCTGTTCGGTGACGATATTGAATCGATTCGCCGTTTCGATCCGGAAACACAGCGCTCTGGCGAGCATCTGGACAGCTTTATTTCAGTGCCTGTGCGCGAAGTGATTCTGGATAAACCCGGTTGCGATACCTTTATCGCTGCATTTCGCACCCGTTTTCCGCAATTGCGCACCCACCCGATGCTGGCCGCCGTGCAGGCCGGACGTCCACACCCCGGCATTGAAGCGCTACTGCCACTGGCTTACGCCTCCAACGCACGCCTGCTCGATTATCTACCGGATGCTTGCTATATTCTTGCTGATCCGGATATCGAAACGCGCCGCACCGCCTTTGCTGAACAGGTCAGAGCCCAGTTTGAAATGGTACGTGCCAGCAGCGAACCCAGTATCAGCCCGCAGGAGCTGTATGCGATTGATACGCGCATTGCTGCTAAGCGCTTACCCAAGGCGCGCCTTGAACCCGCCCCGTCCCTGAGCGATTTTAATGACCGCGCCAAACCGCTACAAGCCATGCGTACTGCCTTGAACAAAAAGCTGGCTGCCGGCTGGAAGCTCCGCATGGTAGCGCACGGACTGGGGCAACAGGAGCGCATGCTTGAAGCCTGCGCTGAAATCGGCGGGGCAATAAACTGCCAGAGCTTGTCTGAATGCGGGAATCTTCCCTTGAGCGCCACCATCGGCTATCTCGATAGCGGTTTCGCCATCCCCTCGCAAAAAATATTATACCTGACTGGTCGTGAATTGCTCGGCCAACACCTGCCACGCAGGCGCAACCGCAGCACCACCGTACTTCATGCCGATATTTTCACGTCGCTGGCGGAACTGAATCCGGGCGATCCGGTGGTACATGAAGATCATGGCGTCGGTCGTTATCAAGGGCTTGAGAGCATCGGCGAAGATGATGATATCGCTGATTTCATCAAAATTGAATATGCCGATAAAGCTCATATATTCGTACCGGTCGAAGAACTGGCGCGGTTGCATCGCTATAGTGGCGATGACGCGCCGAAACTGAATAAACTGGGTTCGGAAAAATGGAAACGCACCCGTGAACGGGTCAAACGCGACCTGTTGGCTATGGCGCATGAGTTGATTGCCGTCGAGGCTGCGCGCACCGGCCAGAGCCGTCCGCCATATCCAATGCAGGGCGAAGTCATGCTCGCCTATGAAGAATTCGCAGCCCGCTTTCCGTTTGAAGAAACCGACGATCAGGCCGAAGCCATTGATGCAATCATGCGCGATCTCTCAGCCGATAAACCGATGGATCGGGTGATTTGTGGTGATGTCGGTTTCGGCAAAACCGAAGTGGCCATGCGAGCCGCGTTTATGGTCGCCGCATCGGGGCGGCAAGTCGCTATTCTGACGCCGACCACGGTACTGGCCAATCAGCATTATGCCAGTTTTTCCGAACGCTTTGGCGGCACCGACCTGAAAGTCGAATTGATTTCCCGTTTACAGGGCAAGAAAGATAGCGATCGCATTACCCGCGAACTGGCCAGCGGCGATACCCGCATTCTTGTCGGCACCCATCGCTTATTATCCGATCAATTCGAATTCGCCGATCTGGGGCTGGTGATCGTTGATGAGGAGCAGCGCTTCGGCGTCAAACACAAACAGAAACTCAAAGCGCTGCATGCCAGTGTCGATTTACTGACCCTGACCGCCACGCCGATTCCACGCACCCTGCATCAGACCTTATCGGGCCTGCGCACGGTATCGATTATCAGCACGCCGCCAGCAGAACGCGAAGTGATTCGCACCATGGTCTCAAGTTTCGATTCACATATCGCTGCCGAAGCCATCCGTCGAGAACTCTATCGCGGCGGCCAGGTTTATTATCTGCACAACCATGTCAAAAGCATCGAGCGCATCGCGGCCAGATTGCGCCAGGATGTGCCGGAAGCGGAGATTGGTATTGCCCACGGCCAGATGAGTCCGGCGGAGCTGGATCGCCAGATGATGGCTTTTTATGAAGGGCGTTTGCATATTCTGGTCTGCACCACGATTGTTGAATCGGGGCTGGATGTGCCCAATGCCAACACGCTGATTGTCGAGCGCGCCGATTTGCTGGGTTTGTCACAGCTGCATCAGATTCGTGGTCGGGTCGGCCGCAGTCATCGCCAGGCCTATGCCTATTTGTTCACGCCCGATGCACGCGCCATGACCCGCGATGCCCGCGAACGTTTGCAGGCCATTGCCGAACATACCGAACTCGGGGCCGGTTTTCTGCTGGCCAGGCAAGACATGGAAATTCGCGGCGCCGGCAACCTGCTCGGTGCGGAACAAAGTGGCCGGATCGAAGAAATCGGCTTGGATATGTATATGGATATGCTGTCCGCCGCCGTAGCCGAAGCGCGCGGCCAGCGTGTAAAACCTAAGCAGGCAGTCGAAATCATGCTCGGCATCAATGCCATTCTGCCACCGGATTATGTACCGCAGTCTGGTGAACGACTGAATTTATACCGTCGCATTTCCCGCGCCGAAGGCGACGCGCAAATAACGCTGCTGTTTGAGGAGATGACCGACCGTTTTGGCCGCATGCCCGATGAAGCAAAATTTTGTCTCGAACAGCAACGCATCCACTGGCGCGCCTCTGAACTCTGCCTGTCTGCAATCAAGAACTCGGGACAGGGCATGCGTCTGCATTTTACCGCCGAATCCCAAATTGATCCCGGCAACATGCTGATGCGCGTGCAAAGCGAACCCAACCGCTTTCGCCTCACTCCGGACGGCAATCTGACGCTGCTGCACAACTCCGAAAACAAACGCGAACAACTCAAAGGGTGTATCGCCTTCCTGGATGAACTAATCAAAACCTGAGTTTGCACCGCAATCATGTTGAACCAATCTCTATACTGAGACTGGTGTATACACCTCGCTGACAAGCTGCGCCTTGCTTATGTTGCTTTCACGAACATCCGCTATCAAACACCAGTGATGAGAAAATCTATTGCTCCGATAATTTCATCCCGAAAACCTTCCAGCGAATGAATTGGCGAAGTCAGAATAGAAGCCGGGACACTGGTCATTTGATGCGTCAGTAAAACAAAAGCCCCTTCATCAATATGAAGGATCGGGCATAAATGCTTTGGCGCTTTGTTTTTAATTCTGTCGGCCATGGTGAGCGGGATGACAAGTCTGCTGTTGAGCGAATCCAGCAGTTCATTTTGAACATCAACAAAAAAAGGATATGTCTCACGGCTATCGTTATGATTTTGATACAGTGAAAATTGCGCCATCAAAATGTTCTATACGCATCTGAAAACATGCCATTTGTTTCAACCAGATCGTTGCATGACTCGATTGCCAGCTTGTTGTCTTCCAGCCACTGCTTCCTTTTGCGTTGGCGAACCTCTTTGCTGAGGGCTTCTTCCAACGTGGCGGAAAGATTAATATGCAAATGTTTGGCTTCGGCAAGCAGATTGCTGTTCAAGCTGAGATTGGCGGATTTCTTTTTGGCATTTGTATCGAATACCTGACGCATATCTATCTCCCTGTCATCTATTAATGCGCATAATATATGCGCATTATCCATATGCGTCAAAGTGCAGCACGATGACACAAACTGGATTACACTGCGGCAAGTTGACAAGAGCCAGGATCATGACATTTTCGCGCATTTTTGACATATTCAACACGCGTCATGTTTGTTTTTAACTCAGTGTAACGCTGATACCTCTGTGGTAAAAAGCTTTTGATTATTGTTCTAGCTTGGCAGCATGCTTGCCATGAACTCTCGACCCACCCTTGCCGAGCCCGGCCTGTTATTTATGGACATGGATTCCACCCTGATCCAGTGTGAATGCATTGATGAGATTGCCGGCTTCCTTGGCATTAAATCGCAGATTTCCGCAATCACCGAACGCGCCATGCGCGGCGAACTGGATTTCGCCGCTTCGCTCACCGAACGCGTGCAACTATTAAGCGGACTCGATGCCAATGTACTTGACCAGGTCTATGACGAGTGCATCGAACTCACAGATGGGGCCGAATCGCTGATCACCACGCTCAAACAGCATGGCTGGAAAATCGGACTGGTTTCCGGCGGCTTCACCTGGTTCACTAATAAACTGGAGCAACGCCTAAAACTGGATTTCACCCGCTCCAATGTGCTCGAAATCAAAAATGGAAAACTCACTGGTGGCATCATCGGCGATATTGTCGATGCCGAAACCAAACGCCGCTGTCTGCTCGAACAAGCCGAACTGTACAGCATTCCAATCGCTCAAACAGTTGCTTTAGGCGACGGCGCCAACGATTTACCGATGATTCATGCCGCCGGCCTCGGTATCGCTTTTCATGCCAAACCCAAAGTGATCGAGCAAGCACCTTATGCGATTAATAATGGAGGACTGGAACAAGCACTGACATTTTTGAAATAACGGGATCTCATCCCGCAATTCCTTTCATTGCCTTGTCCTAATTATCCGCTAAGGTTTATGCTATATTGCAACAAGTAGTCTGATTCCGGGAGGTGAGCGTTGGTGGAAATACGAACCCAAATCGTCCGTTTTTTCCTGACAGCTATCGCTGCCAGCCTCTTTTTTTCCTGCCTGCTTTCTCCCGGCCCGGCGCAGGCGGACGCCGATATAATCCGGGTCGGTATCTTGCATTCACAATCCGGCACCATGGCGGCCAGCGAACAACCGGTCATCAATGCCACCCTGCTGGCGATCGAACAAATCAATGCCGCCGGCGGCCTGCTGGGTAAAAAACTGTTGCCAGTGGTTGCCGATGGGAAATCAGATGAACATGTTTTTGCGAGTGAAGCTGGCCGTCTGATCAGTGAGGAACATGTGGATGTGATTTTCGGC
>CAJXNE010000091.1 GCA_913056285.1 uncultured Zetaproteobacteria bacterium
GGAAGCGACTTCCTTGACCATCTGGGCGCCCATATTTTCGAACTTGTCTTCCAACTCGATTTCCTTGGCCACGGAAACGCCATCTTTGGTGATGGTCGGTGCGCCCCATGATTTGTCGAGCACGACATTACGGCCTTTAGGGCCGAGGGTTACTTTTACTGCATCAGCGAGTTTGTTGACGCCGGTCATCATCTGAGCGCGTGCGTCTTCACCGAAATGAATGTCTTTAGCCATTCTTGTTTCTCCTATTTTCTTATGGTTTCAGTTTTATGGTCGATTTTCCACCCGAAAGGGAGGATGTTTTTTTATCAGGCTTCGATGACACCCAGGATGTCATTTTCGGTCATAATCAGGAAATCTTCGCCATCAAGCTTGATTTCAGTGCCTGCATATTTGGAGAAAATAACCTTGTCGCCTGCTTTAACATCCAGCGGACGCACATCGCCATTCTCCAGAATCTTGCCTTTACCGGCAGAAATGACTTCGCCTTCAAGCGGTTTTTCTTTTGCTGAATCCGGAATAATGATGCCACCGGCGGACATGGTGTCTTCATCCAGACGGCGGACGATCACCCGGTCATGCAAAGGACGGACTGTAGTTGCCATTGATACTTCTCCTCTTCTGTTTGTTGGTGACTGCTTTATAGGAACCAGCTTTACCCAATTCAACCCCTCGCATGCACTTTTCTGGACGATATGGCCCTGTTCGCAAAAACATTCTCAAAATCAAACTGCCCGAGTAGGTTCGCTGCACACCGATACGGGAGAAGAAAACATGCAATTGGCACTGAGCACATGGCAGGAAGTAGAATCCTATCTGACACATTCCACCGGCATCATTATACCGATCGGCTCGACCGAACAGCATGGCCCTAACGGTCTGATTGGCACCGATGCCATTTGTCCAACCAAAATCGCCGCCGGCATCGCGGAGATTGAAGATATTCTGATTGCGCCGACCATCAATTATGGTATGTCGCACCATCACATGGCTTTTACCGGCACCATCACCCTGAAGCCCGCCACACTGATGCGAGTCGTGTACGATGTGGTGGATTCATTATATCACCATGGCTTTACCCATTTCTATTTTCTCAATGGACACGGCGGCAATATTGCACCGGTCACATCTGCCTTTTCAGATATCTATGCCGGCTTGAGCGGTGCAGCAGTGCCGCCGCGTTGCCGACTGGCCAATTGGTGGCGGGATGATTCCATTGCCGCGCTGGCTGAGGAGCTGTATCACGGTGCTGAAGGCCATCACGCCACGGTCAGCGAAGTGGCACTGAGTTATTATGCTTATCCGGATGCGGTCAAACAGGTTGCCATGACGCCTGATATTGCGCCAAGCGGGGATATTTATGATGCCGCCAGTTTCCGGCGCAGTTTTCCGGACGGGCGCATCGGCTCCAATCCGAGCCTTGCTCGCGTTGAGGATGGTGAACGGTTTTTCCACCTGGCGGTGGATTCATTGCTGAAAGATTACAGAAATTTCCTCGCTTGAGCCGGTAGGGAGAACACATGCATCTGGATCCGATGATGATGGATATTACCATCGTGCTGTCAGTGGCATTGGCGGTTGCCTATCTGGCGGTGCGCATCGGCCTGCCGATTGTCGTCGCCTATATTATTTCCGGCATCATGCTCGGCCCGTCGATGCTCGGAATTATCAGCGATAAGGAGACCGTCACCCGAGTGGGTGAAATCGGCGTGGTGATGCTGCTCTTTTTTGTGGGCATGGAAGTATCCATTCCCAAACTCATGGAGCGCTGGCGCATTGCCGTGATTGGTACGGCGGTTCAGGTTGCCATAAGCGTGGTGGTTTGCCTTGGGCTGGTTTGGCTTTTCCATCTGCCCGCCAACCTCGGCATTCTGTTCGGGTTCATGGTTTCACTCTCCAGTACGGCGGTGGTGCTTAAAGAATTACAGGATGCCGGTGAAATGGATGAACCGTTTGGTCAGAATGCCATTGGCGTGCTGCTGGTGCAGGACATGGCCATTGTGCCGATGATGATTGTGCTTAGTTTGATTGGCGATAATGAGATTCATGCATCCGAACTGATCAAACAGGTGGTGGGCGGCGTGGTGCTGTTGTCTGTAGTGATTTACTTGATGAAAACAAATATGCTGCATATCCCGGGGTTTCTCAAAGGCAGTGTTGAAAAGCGCGTCCTGCTGGGGCTGTTGCTATGTCTGGGCGCAGCCACATTGACCTCGTGGCTCGGCCTGTCTCCGGGCCTGGGAGCATTTCTGGCAGGCATGGTGCTGGCATCCAGTGACCAGTCTGACTGGGTGCATGAACATCTGGAATCGGTGTATGTGATTTTCGTGATGATCTTTTTCCTGTCAATCGGCATGATGGTGGATACGGAATATCTGATGACGCACCTGTTGCTGGTCGGCGGCGCAACGGCGATGGTATTCCTGTTTAATTCAGGCGTGAATGTGTTTGTCATGCGCGCACTCGGAGAAAGTTGGGGGATGGCCCTGATCACCGGTGGATTGTTAAGCCAGATCGGAGAGTTTTCCTTCCTGCTGGCCTCAGTCGGCGCCTTTGCTGGCATACTCAGTCCGGCGCTGCATGAATTGACGGTGATTGTGATTGCCATGACCCTGTTGTTCAGTCCGGTCTGGATGATGATGACCAAATGGCTGGCGAGACAACAGGGGCTGTTGCCCCCGACATAGCAACAGATGCCATCTTTTGCACCATAAAGGGGGATAGCGGGCTGTAAGTAAATCCATGCAGTGCAGACCACCGCTATACGCCATCCATGTGATGGTAGCATTCGAACGATCACTCCGGAGCAACCTCATGAGACATATATTATATCCTATTCTGGCGGCTGCGTTGTTTGCTGTTCAGATTCCAGGCGCATCGGCCATCACCTTGCACGCTGCGGGCTCAACCACCGTGTTACCGGTCGTTTCGACTGCAGCTACTGTTTACCACCAGCAACATCCTGATGTGACCATTACCGTATCCGGAGGCGGTTCGGGCGTTGGCATTGCTTCCATGATTCAACATACGGCGGATATTGGCATGGCCTCGCGTGACGTGGATGAAGACGAAATCGCCAAATTGAACGGTAAGATCGATGTGCTGACCATCGCCAAAGATGCGGTGGCCGTAGTGGTTTCTAAAGCGGTGTATATTGGTGGCGTGCATCAGTTGTCGCTCAAACAAATAGCGGCCATCTATCGTGGAAAAATAAAAAACTGGAAAGCACTCGGCGGCCCGGATGCACAGATTTTTGTTATCGACAAGGAAGCCAGCCGGGGCACGCGCCATGTGTTCGCTGAAGCCGTGCTGGGCAATGCCCATGCCCGCGCAGCTGGCGCTTCGGTGATTTCCGGCTCCAATAATGAGGAACAGGCATTGGTGGCACACAGCAATCAGGCCATCGGCATGTTATCCAATGCATGGTTAAATGATGCTGTGCGTGGCATCGCAGTTGGTGAAGGAGATCACGCGGTATTGCCCGATATCCGGCATGTGCGCGATGGCAGTTATCCGATCAGCCGCAGCCTGCATGTATTGCTGCCCAAAAACGCATCGCCCGAAGCGCGCAATTTCACCGATTTCCTGCTTTCGAAACAGGGACAGGTCATTGTTAAGAAGTCCGGTTATTTGCGGGTTCGCTGATCTTCGCATGTTTGTTTTCTGTCGAGTTTGACATGTTGAACCTGTGGATGCGCGCCTCTGCATGGATCTGCCTGGCCGTCGTGATTCTACTGCTCGGTTTTCTGGTGCAGCAGTCGTGGCCGTACTGGCAGCAATATGGTTTCAGCACGCTATTTTCCGGTGACTGGTATCCCTATGAAAAATTATTCGGCCTGACTGCGGCCATCATCGGCAGTTTTTGGGCTGCACTGATTGCCTTGAGTATCGCCATTCCGACCGGGCTGGCGGCGGCTGTGATGAGTACCGAGATTTTATCCGGTTCCTGGCGCAGCCTGAGCCGAACAGGCATGGAATTGCTGGCCGGTATTCCGTCGGTGGTGTACGGGCTGCTGGGCTTGTGGGTCTTGTTGCCCTTGCTGCAATCAAGTCTGGGGCTGTTGACTGGTCACAATCTTCTGGCTGCCGGTTTATTACTATCGGTGATGGTGCTGCCGACGATTATGGTGATGGCGCAGGACGCACTGTCCGAAATCAGTTCTGAACAGCGTGATGCCGCCGCCAGTCTCGGTATGGGGTGGAGCGAACGCCTGTGGCGTGTGTTATTGCCACAGGCATGGCCGGGTATTCGTTCTGGTATCCTGTTGGCGTTGGGGCGGGCGCTGGGTGAAACGATGGCAGTGATGCTGGTGGTCGGCTCGATGGATCGTATTCCCGAGCCGTTTTATAATCTGCTCGCGCCGGCTCAGACATTGACTTCGCGCATTGGCCGGGAAATCGGCGAATCGGCCTTTGGATCCATGCATTTTGCAGCTCTGATGGCCTGCGGGTTGCTGCTGGCCACTGTGACAATCACAATCAGTCTGCTGGCCCACCTGCGCGCCGACAACACAAGCGTTGCCCGCACATGAACGAACGCCATGCCAAGACACTGACCATGATGCTGGCGCTGCCTGCTTTGCTGCTACCCGCTGTCTGTTTGTTATATATCCTGTTTAAGGGGATACCGGCGCTGGATTGGGCCATGCTGTTTGGCAGTGCTCAGGGAGCATCTTTCGGCAGCGTCACAGCACTGTGGCCGCAAATTACCGGTTCCTTGTTGCTGATGCTGGGAGCATGTGTGCTGGCAGCACCAGTGGCGTTCGGCGGTGCGTTATTTTATGCGTTGGCTGCGAGTCATCGACAGCAGAAGGTCTTGCTGGGTATGATGCATTTGCTTGTTGGTATTCCGCCGATTGTGTACGGGCTGTGCGGTTTGATTGTACTGGTGCATCTGCTGCATTGGGGCATCAGTCTGCTCACCGGCATGGTGATTCTGGCTGTCATTATTCTGCCCATGTTGCTACTAAACAGTGTCAATGCCATCAACCGCATTGCGGTCGGCAGAACCGAAGCGGCGCATGCGTTGGGTTTAAGCAACGGGGAAATCATTCGGCGTGTCTGGCTGCCTGCCGCATGGCCGGCACTGCTGACCGGATTGCTGCTGGGTATGGCGCGGGCGCTGTCGGAAACCGCGCCGGTTTTATTTACGGCGACGGTTTTTTCCGGCGTAGCATGGCCGGATTCGGTATTTTCGCCGGTAACCAGTTTGCAGACGCATATTTTTTATTTGGCGCAGGAAGGCGCCAATGCGCAAGCTGTGGATATTGCATGGGCCTCGGCGGTAGTACTGGTGTTGTTGGTGACCGTACTCAGTTTCAGCGCCTCGGCGTTGAGAAAAATAAGGGTGCATTGATGAATATTCAGAAGAAAATAGACGTGGGTTTAACGATACAGCAATCGGCAATCAAGGCGGATCAAGCGCATAGTCTTAAGCTGTCGGGCTTGAGTCTTGAACTCGGCGGAACACCCATTCTGCGCGATATTTCATTTGCCTTGCCTGTGCATGGTATGAACATCCTGATTGGCCCGTCCGGCGCGGGCAAAAGCACGCTGCTGCGTTGCCTCAATTTATTGCATCAATCATGGCAGGGCGATTTGCATATCATGGATAAGGATGTGCGCACATGGCCGGATGGTGCGGATGCTTTGCGCCGCGCTGTGGGGCTGATTGCCCAGAAACCATCTCTGTTTCCATGCTCGATTGCGCAGAATGTCGTATTCGGGCTAGGCAGAAAAGCGCGCAAGCAGGTTTCGGATGAGCATATCGAACAGGTATTGCGTCAGGCGGCATTATGGGGTGAAGTTAAAGATCGTTTGCATGATAAAGCATTGACGTTGTCGGTGGGTCAGCAACAGCGATTATGCATTGCCAGGGCGCTGGCATTAGCGCCGAAGATGCTATTGTTGGATGAACCGACGGCATCGTTAGATCCGCGCTCCAAACAGTGCATCGAGGCATCTTTACTCGAATTGGCAGCAACCATGCCCGTGTTATGCGTCACCCACGATATTGAGCAGGCCAAACGGTTGGGCGGTCAAATTATTTTTATGTGCGATGGTCACCTGATTGAGTCTGGCGATAGCGTCGATTTCTTTGCCCGACCCGAACGTATCGAAAGCCGCGAATTTCTGCGCTGGTCGGTCTGCGACTGCAGTTAACCCGGACTATTTTGTTATTCAATCGCTGGGTGGTGGTAACGCGACTTACGTCGCTATTCAATCAAACCATGGGGTATGGTGACCAGCACAGAGCAGGGCGCATGCGCCACAATACGCTCAACCGTCGAGCCCACCAACAGGTGTTCTACGACGCTTTTTTCATCATGACGACCAATGACAATTAAATCAGCCGGTAATTTTCTGGCAAATTTACAAATGCTGCGCGATGGATCGCCGATTGACTCCTTCATATGCACAGTAATTTTAAAATTGAATTGTTGAGCCTGTTCTTTGAGACGGTGTAACGTTGCTTTTTTTACTTCGTCATCGAGTTCGTTCAGCGGGGGTACGGATACCATATCCGTACCAAAAAACACGGATGGTTCGGAGATGTACAACAGGTGTACATCAGCATCGAATTTTTTTGCCAGCTCCCCGGCGCGCCGAAGTGCTTCTGTAGACTGTTTCGAGCAGTCCGTTGGAACCAGAATCTTTTTATGCTTGACCATACGCGTCTCCCTTCACGCTCGGTAAGGCCTCTTACGCAGTTGGTTTGATTCGTGCGATAATATTGTGCCCCTGATGTTGATGCATGACAACTGCCAGTACATGTGCGCCCAGTAGTGCTTCCAGACCGCCAACAATGACTTCATGCGTTGAAGCAACCAGTTCAATGATGTCAGTTTGCGGCGCAGTCGTACTCCAGCCGAAAAATAATATTGTGCCGGTAATACCAATGACTGTTCCGGCCAGCAGAATTAGCCCGTGTACACAGCGGGCGACTGCTTCACCGTCTTCCGGCGGAGCCAGCTTACCCTGCTTCCATCCAGCTATTTGCGTCTTGATTTCCTCACCCAGCTGTTTGCGACCAGCGGCTGAAGCCCATGGCACCAGTTCGCGCCAGTTGGCACCGGGCAAGGAAGTCATAGCCAGCATCAGTCGAATCAAAATCAACGCGGCAACCGTCAAGCCCAAAAACTGATGCACTTCAAAACCGAGTGTTTCTTCCACAGGCATGCCGGGAATAGCATGGTGATGGCCTTCGTGGGCATAGGCTGGCGTAATCCATGATATGCCGGTTGCGGCAGGAACTTTCTCCACTTCCGGTACATCCATCAACTCACCAACGGCCAGTTGTGTGAGCATGCACAGCGCCAGCAGGCTGTGTAACAAACGAATCGGTTTCGCGTATCCCTGTTCAGTCATTCTGTTCTCCTGCTCTTATTTATGGTGAAATCGTAAAAAGCCCATCCACAGCCTTTTTACGACGTGATCATTTATTAATCAGCTTGTTCATGCGTAAACGCAGCGCATTGAGTTTGATGAAGCCGGATGCGTCTTTCTGATCGTACGCGCCTTCGTCATCTTCAAAGGTGCATAAACGTTCATCAAACATCGAATCATCTGATCTGCGTCCAACTACCTCGACATTGCCCTTGTATAATTTCAAACGCACATCGCCATTAACACAGACCTGTGAAGCATCAATCGCCTGCTGCAACATCACCCGCTCGGGTGCAAACCAGTAACCATTATAGATGATTTTGGCGTAACGTGGCATCAGCTCGTCTTTCAAATGCGCCGCTTCGCGATCCAGTGTGATCGACTCAATAGCGCGGTGAGCCTTGAGCATAATCGTGCCCCCCGGTGTTTCATAACAACCGCGCGATTTCATGCCGACAAAACGATTTTCTACAATATCAATGCGACCGATACCGTGCTTACCGCCGAGGCGGTTGAGTTCAGTCAAAACGGCAGCCGGGGTCATGGTTTCGCCATTGATAGCGACGATATCTCCGCGCTGATAACTTAGTTCAATATATTCAGCTTCATCAGGTGCCGCCTCCGGCGACACACTCCAGCGCCACATGGATTCAGACGGCTCGCACCACGGATCTTCCAGATCGTAACCTTCGTAGGAAATATGCAGCAGATTAGCATCCATCGAGTAGGGCGATTTGGAGCCTTCGCGTTTGCGCTCCACCGGAATGCCGTGTTGCTCGGCAAAATTCAGCATATCGTTACGCGATACCAGATTCCATTCGCGCCACGGTGCAATCACTT
>CAJXNE010000092.1 GCA_913056285.1 uncultured Zetaproteobacteria bacterium
TGACCTTGAACGCTTTGTTCAGGCACAGGCAAAGGTCTATCAACAGGCTCTGGCTGAAATCCGGCAAGGGCGCAAGCAGAGCCACTGGATCCTTGTTCGCTATTTTTGATGGGGCCGTTGATGGGAAGACAGTGGCGCTGTTGGAGCAACGAGCGTAGCTATTATCATTATAACTGATGATGTCCATTATTTTTATAAGTTAGATTTTTTCTAATGCATATCTAAAGTTGCTGCTGAGTTTTTTATCAATGTGCATAGATTCTTCTTTACTATGCGATGAAACAGGAGAGAGCAGATGAGTAATAGCGAGCAATACCGCGTTCAGAATGAACCGTTTTATCAGGTGCAAGCCGATGAGGTGGAGCTATATGAGGCTGCATATAAGGCCAAACTTCCCGTGATGGTTAAGGGGCCGACCGGTTGCGGCAAATCACGCTTTATCGAGCATATGGCATGGAAACTGGGTAAGCCGATCATATCTGTAGCCTGTAATGAGGATATGACCGCTTCTGATCTGGTGGGCCGCTACCTTCTTGATGCCAATGGAACGCGCTGGCTGGATGGTCCGCTGACCACGGCTGCACGTATCGGCGCGATCTGTTATCTCGATGAGGTGGTTGAGGCGCGTCAGGACACGACGGTCGTGATTCATCCATTAACCGATCATCGACGTACATTGCCTTTGGACAAGAAGGGTGAGCTGGTTGAAGCACACCCGGACTTTCAACTTGTCATTTCGTATAATCCCGGCTACCAGAATATGATGAAGGACTTGAAGCAGTCCACCAAGCAGCGCTTTGCCGCCTTTGAGTTCGATTATGCAACTGCTGAGGTGGAAACGGGTATTGTTGCTAAGGAAACCGGTGTTGATCCTGAAGTTGCCGCCAGGCTTGTGAAGATCGGCGAGACGGCGCGCAACCTGAAAGGCCATGGTTTGGATGAAGGGATTTCTACACGCCTGTTGGTCTACGCCGCAACCCTGATCAAGGCTGGGATTGCGCCTCGTTCAGCTTGCCGAATGGCGTTAGTCCGCCCGATTACCGATGATGCGGATATTCGTGATACGCTGGATCACGCTATCGATGCGATTTTTGAGTAGCATGTCTTATCCCGGACTATTCATAAATGCTGCCGCGCCCTGACTTGTTCATTTACCCGCAACGAATCCTTCGTCAGTCGTCCGTATGCACTGCTACGGACTTCTTTCTCAGAATCCGTTGCGGGCAAATGTCCGGCGTGATCATCACGACGATTCATGAATAGTCCGGGTTATGACTGAAGTGATGGCGATTTCGCCTGAAGTTGCCGAACTCCGCAATAAGCTTGGGAGAACCTTTCCTGCCGTCGATGCAGTATTTGATGATCTTGCAGCCGAGGCTTTACGCATTCTTTCTCCAAATGCTGTGGAACTCTGGCTGGATGGCGCGAAGTTTCTCGGCTCCCTGGGCCGGGGGGCTGAGCCGATGCTGGTGTTTCTTGAGGAGGCTCCCCAGGTCGCAAGTGTGCTTGGCGATGAAGCGATTGATACCCTGAAAGATTTCGCATACAAGATTTCACGCACTCCCAACGGCGATGCCATTGTACCTTTTCTGCAGACGGCAGTTTCGGCGGCCCGCCGTTTGGAGGATATGGGCCTGTTTGGCGATTATCTGAATCTGGTTGATGAAGTGATGCAGCAAACCACGACGTCGGTGCATGGCATTGTGGCCACCCATCCGAGTCCATCGTTTGTCGATTTTTTGAAAAGCGTTCCAACACTGCTGAATAACCTCAGTCTCGGTGGGCTGAAGCATTGGGCTGAATTTGGCATCAAGGGCTATATGAATGACCCTGAGGGGCAAGCCAATTATTTTGCTCTCCAGTCAGTCGATGCGCACCATGTTATGCAGCGTGAGCGCCATGGCACACTGCTGGTCGATCATGAGCGCCTGCTGAATATGTATATGACCGGTATATGGAAAACTGAGGCGGTTTACCGACCGTATTCGCTGCTGTTTGATGAAATACGCAAGCCTCGCCCCTATCTGGACAAGCAGGGGATTCATCTGCCGGACGTGTATGATGATCTGAAACTTGCATCGGGCGAGGTGATTTCCGGGACCAACCGATACAGGGGACTGCTGGCGCATATTGCGGCGCATCAGCGTTGGACGATGCCGATTGTGGCAGACAATCTCTCGCCGTTTCAACGGATGGCTACGGAAATGTTTGAGGATATTCGGGTTGAATCGCTGGCCATACGTGAATGGCCCGGGTTGAGACGCCTGTGGCTGGCTCTGCACCCGAAACCGGTGGAAGGTTCGGCGCCGGATGATCATTGTGATATTTACCATCGTCTTGCCATATTCTCGCGTGCGGTGCTCGATCCCGATCATGGCTATCAGGATGCTGTATTAAATGATTTCGTTGCTCGCTTCCATGCTTTGATGGAACAGGGGAGTAAGACGCAGGATATGGCCGATTTTGCTATCCAGTGGTATGTAAAATCGAAGAAAGAAACGGATCGTTCACCCAAGCTGTTTCTTGATGATATCGAAGTCGAATACCGTGATGACAATCGTCATATGTGGGTGATGATCGAACCGGATGATGAAGATTTAACGTCTGATTCGAGTCAGGCTGAGCCCGATGAGCAGGAATTTGAGCTGCCGCCACGTTATTATAATGAATGGGATTATAAGTCCGAGGTTTACCGCCCGGACTGGGTGAGCCTTTACGAACATCTGCATCCGTCGGCATCGCCTGCGAAGGTGGATGGCTTACTCGATAAGCACGCACATTTGTTGAAACGTTTGCAGAGGCTTATTGATATGCTCAAGCCACAGAACAAGGTGCGTATTCGTTTTCAGGAAGAGGGTACGGAGCTTGATCTGGATGTAGCCATTCGATCGTTGATTGATCACAAGGCGGGCTCTCAGCCGGATCCTCGCATCAATATGAGCCATCGCACCGACGGGCGCAGCATTGCCGTGTCTCTGCTACTGGATTTATCGGTGTCGCTGAATGAAAAGCCGGACGGTTGCTCGCAGACGATTCTGGAGCTTTCGCAGGAGGCGGTCAGCCTGCTCGGTTGGGCGGTTCAGCAGACCGGTGATCCGCTGGCAATTGGTGGTTTCCATTCCAACTCACGGCATGAAGTCCGCTATTATCATTTCAAGGGTTTCTCGGAATCCTGGGGGGATGAGGTCAAGGGGCGTATCGCTGCGATGGAGGGGGCGATGTCGACCCGTATGGGTGCAGCTATGCGTCATGCCGGAGCAGGACTCGGCAATCAAACGGCTGAAAAAAAGCTGCTGCTGGTGCTCACGGATGGCCGTCCGCACGACATTGATGTGAAGGATGAGCAGCATCTGATTCGTGATGCGCATAAGGCGGTGCAGGAGCTGGATCAGGAGGGCATCTATACATACTGCATCAACCTTGACCCCAAGGCGGATGAGTATGTCGGCGACATCTTTGGCAATCAGTTCAACGTAATTGATCGCATCGATCACCTGCCCGAGCGCCTGCCCGAGCTGTTTATCTCGCTGACCAAATAAACTCAGGGGGTACGTTTCTGGAACCTCTGTTTTTTTTTGCCCTCTACTTACTTTTGAGGGATTAAGACAGTATAGCAATGCCCGTCTTTTTGTCATAGGCAAAGCTGTGAATTTCGCGTCTGGTTAACTTGCTGGCAGCAGCTAGTGCCAGTCGCCGGGTTAAACCTTTTTCAGTCTTATGCCTCGTGGTGAATCCAGTCGGCGCCAAGGGTGCCATCGAGCCGCTGCAGGTAGTCCGGGCCGGAGACGCGCTCGATCATGTGGTCGGCTTCGGTGATGCGTTCGGAAAGATGAAAATGGCGTTCGGCTTCATCTTCTTCGAGTTCCTGCCTCTGGGTACTCAGGTATTCGCGGTGCTGCAGCCAGAGATCCTTATCGCGGGACTGTTTGAGGATCAGGCGTTCTTTGTACCAGTCGCTTTGCATCAGGGACTCGCGGGTGAACATGGCGCGGAAGGCAGGATCATCCACGCTCATGCCCTCATAGTTGCCGTTCGCCATCATGTGCAGCAGGGCTTTCAGTGGCGGGCAGGCATCCTCGATGGAGCCGTCGGTGAAGTAGTCGAGCGCCACGCGCTGCTGGGCTTCGCAGATGTTGTTGATGCCATCCACGAAATCAGCCATGCCCTGGGTTTCGGGTTTGAGCATGGCTTCATCGAGTACGGCCATCGGCCTGTCGAATATCTTGCCGAAATGATCGTGCACGAAGCGCTCGGTCATGCGGTAGCCCAACCTGCTGGCCAGCACGGTTTTCCCCTCGAATTCAAAATCATCGAGCTTTTCAAGATAACCCTGCTTGATCATATAGGCAGGCTTTTGCACCTTGGTCGGCAGGCGACACCAGATTTCTGGAATCAGCATGCTGATATCGTGATCGATACGCCTATCCACTCCGATATGGCCTGCTGCGGTGGAGAATCCGTCATAGCCGCAGAGGATGAAGGAGACCAGCGCATTGTTCAGATCGGCGGTGGCCGACAGCGAATTAAACGGGCCCTTGGTGAGTGCGCCTTCGGATCCTGCACCGGTGGTGGACGGGGATTTTCCGGTCAGGCTGCAGATGAAATCCATGAACAGTTCGGGGAGCTCTTGATAGTGGATTGGATTGTACACCGCCAGTGAACGCACGCCCGGGGCCGGGGGGTTGTTGCGCCGACCTGTGAGCACGGCATTGACCGGGAAATGCACCGGCTGCCCCGGTTCCAGCCCGCGTTTCAGGCGGGTGCTGATTTCGCACAGATAGGCCGAACGCGGGTCGGCCAGATCCGGCCTGTCCTGCAGATAGCGTACATTCTGGCTAAGCTTGCCATCCATGATGCGCGGATGCGCAGATGATACAAAATACAGGGAATCATCCATGCCCCTGGCATTGTGGATCAGGCCCTGCATCGGTGCGCTGAATTTCTCGAAATGCACCACATCCTCGATTATCTCCTGCGCATCATCATGCTGCATGGGTTCAAAATTGGAGATAAAGCTATTGCCCGACGAAAGATCGGATTCGGTTTGCATATCCGCACCGCGATTGATCGCTTCATCCGGACGCTGGAACAGACGCAGTTCGCAGTTGCCCGTGATCTTGATGCTCGGGTGATCGAATTCGGGGTTCAGCCCGTCCACATAGCTCACAGGAACCACCGTGGAGGCAGTGATATCATCCTCCATCTGCAGTTTGTCTGATGCGATGTAGTCCTGACGCAGCTTGAACAGCCTCCAGCTGCCATCGGTACCGAATCCGACACGCAGGTAGCTGGCCATCAGCTTGCGGCCCTGGTGGCGCAGTTCGTGGCCCGGATGGCCGTTCACCTTATCCACCGAGAAATATCGGTCCCAGTCGCGGCCCCATGCTGTTCGGTAGAAGCGCTTGATCATGAAGGCCAGTGCGAGAATGTGCTGGGGGATGCTTTCCAGCCATTCATTGTATTCATCGGTGTAATCTTCATCCGAGGGGGTGAGCAGCTTGATCACTGAGCCAAGGCTGCGCTGCTTGCTCAGCAGGCTGCGGGTGTCGGCTTCCTGCGCATCCGGATCACGGAAACGGGTGGAAAAATCGCGCTCGAACACAGCCCGCACGCGAGCGATATTCTCTTCAAAATCGCCAACATACACAGGGCCTGAGATCACTGCACCTGCGATGGACTTGGATATCTCGGATTTACCGCCACCGGATACCGTGCTCGGTTTGTGGCAGAAGGTTCCCTCGCCGATGGTACCGATCAGACGCCAGCTCGGTGCATCGGGATGCCGCTCAAGGTGCACCCGGAAGCCGCTCGGGTAGATATAGATGCATTTGGCCAGCAGCTTGATCTGCTGCTCGCTGCTTTCGCCTTTCCATCTAACTGTAAGATCATGGAGGTTGATCTGTGTGTCTTCCGGCACATAGATGATTTCCGGAAAACGTTTATCCACGGCATAGCCTGCGGGCTGCATTTCGATCTTGTCAGCGAGGCGGCGGCAGAGATCGGCGAAGCTGTGGCCTTCCACCATATAGCTTGAATGGGGTAGGTAGATTTCGCCGAGGTTGTAGCGCGGGAAGGCCAGCGCGCCACCGGCATGCTCTTCCTCGCAGCCTCCGAACAGATTGGCCGAGTAACTGATATGTGATTTGATCTCTTTCTTGCTGTAGCCGAAATAATTGTCGGCGATAATGGTGATGATCACCCCGCGCATGTCGCGGCAGACCAGCTTGAAGGCATTGCCATCGTTGTAACGTTCGTCGGCATCCGTCCAGCACATGCCGTCGCGAATCTGGCGTTCGCTGGCCTGATCCACATGCGGCAGGCCAAGGCCTTTCTTGCTCAGGCCGACCAAATGCGGAGCGAGAATGATGCAGCCGGTCTGCCCGGTCCAGTGATCGATATCCAGTGCGGCATCATTCTCCGGCAGGAAAGGATCGCCGCCATTGCCGAAGATGGATTCCACAAAATCAAGATTGGAGACTAGGCCGCCGGGCGCGAAGAATCGCACCTCAAGGCTCTTGGCCGGTAGCACATCCTTCACTTCAGGCCGCACGATGGGGCGCAGCAGCAGCGATACCCAGAGATTGGCCTTTTCAGGCTCCTCACTGGTGGCAGGCAGTTCAAGCAGCCACTCCGGAGGATTGAATGCTTCTTTCAGCAGGGAGGCAAACACGTCGGCAGGCACTTCCTTTTTATCGGCGGGAACGGGAAGGCCACCGGCTGCAATATGGAATACGCCCTTAGTGGTGCGCCGATCATTCTTCGGATTGTGCAGCACGCCCTGTAGCAGGCGGTAGGACTCGACGATATCGGAGCGGAAGTGATTGCCTCTCAGCGGCAGTGACATCTCGCGGGCCATGCCAGGCTTGTCAACGATCATGGTGGTGCCGGGAAGCTCCACCACTTCGCTCACACCGTTTTCGCTCAGGTAGGCATTGAGGAATTTTTGGATGCGCTGATCGGCAGGGCAGCGATAGGCCGAAAGCAGACGCCTGAGCCGGGCATAGCGCTTGAGCACACTGTCTGCCATGCCCAGATAGAGCTCATCTTCTTCATCCATCTGGCCGGTAGGCATGCCGAGGGCTGCCAGTTTCAGATTGATCAACTGCTGCCAAACATTCGCTGGCGCTTCACTGTTGTCCTGATGGTGTGTCGTCACTGTTTCAGTCATTGCTGCATCCTGTTGTGTTCGTTGGTTCGTCTATTGCTGCTTCGTTTATCTGCTTGTTCGCTTCCATACCTGTTTCCACGCGAGGGGGCTTATGGGTTTGGATTTCGCCTGTCGTGATGCCACAGGATAGAGCCGTGAATTTATACAGCAATGCCGATGCAAAAAGCATGGGCAGGCTTGACCGGTCAAGAGCTTTATACGTGACCGGTATTGATGATGTCATGTTCTGTCATTATGGTTTGTTTGTTGCCGGTGCAGAATCCTTTGAAAGCACCATGAAAATGGCATCCATTGCAATTCAGGAAAAGTGAAAAGGAAAAAGACCCCGACAATGAGTCCAGACTTTGAAATTCAAATATTTAACCGTCGCGAAAACAGCATGGAGATTGAAAAGGTGTATGGTGATGCGATGGTGAAGTTTGCCTATGGCAATCCCATAGGGCGGTTGCTGGGGCCTGTGATTGCCAGTAAAATGCTTAGTCAGATCTACGGCAAATCACAGGATAGTTTGAAGTCGGCAAAAAAAGTTGCGCCCTTTATCAAAAACTTTCATATTCCGATGGATCAGTATCAAAAAGGCTCGTTCAAAGAGAACCCTGTTGAAACATCCTATCGATCATTCAATGAGTTCTTTATTCGCAAGTTTCGTGAAGGAAAACGGGCGTTTACCACAAACGATGATGACATGGCTGCGTTTGCCGAGGCGCGCTACTTTGGCCATGCGTGTATGCGCGATGATCTCGATATCCCTGTGAAGGGCTCGATGTTACGCGCGGTTGATCTGATTGGTGATCGTGGGGGTGATACTGAACTGGCCAAAGACTTTATCGGTGGCCCGCTGATAATCGCAAGATTATGCCCTGTTGATTATCATCGCTACCACTATCCCGATGATGGCAAGACCCTTAAAGCCTTTACGATTCCGGGTGATCTACATTCGGTCAATCCATTGGCATTGAAATACAGGCAGGATATTTTCATTAAAAATGAGCGGCGTGTTTCCATTTTGG
>CAJXNE010000093.1 GCA_913056285.1 uncultured Zetaproteobacteria bacterium
AATATACATCCCCTATACAGAATTTCTTTCATTCATTGGAAGGAAAATATTCAGGGGCTATTTTTTCTCTTATGTTTATTTTGCTCTTTACATTTGTCTTCAAATCAATGGTTCGCAGACAAGAAAATGCAAACAATGCAACCGTCGAATTTATCGCCGGTAGCGTACAAACATGTCTCATCATTTTGATGTTGATTATTGTTTTGCAACTATTCTAGAATAAATATTGTATGATCATTCCAATATTTATCATATTTTTTCATCAGCATGTCTCATCATAAACTCATCTATAAATTCAATCTCATCTCCATTCTCAAAATGAGTACGTATTTCCTCTTCAATGGGGTCGCGACCGTTTGTTTGGGAATACATATTTACAAATTCCTCTATTTTGATATAGGCAGTTTGCATTTTATTTTCATATTCAGCCTTCTTTCTTTGAGCATTGTCGATTTCATTCATTAACCTTTGTTTCATACTGCTTTCCTTTAAAACCATATCATTCTCTTTTTTGAATAAATCTTTTTCCTTTTCTATCAATTGTTCTTGTAATTCCACTAAATTGCCTTCTATTCTTTCTTCAATATCAATCGGTTCATTTTCATTGTTTAGCAAATCCTTGTACCAATGATGACGATTTTCTTCAGCAGAAATGATTACATCGCAAATATCTGGACGTTTTAATTGCTTGAATTGTCGTTTTCTTTCAGGGTCTTCTTCGTGCTCTTCGTGTCCTTCGTGGTGAGTCATCATGCGAAAATCGCTTTTGCTTTTTCTAATGCCACGAATAACGCGTCCACTTCCGCTTCGGTGTTGTAGACCGAGAACGAGGCGCGCGCTGTGGCAGGCACCTGGAAAAATTGCATCACCGGCATAGCACAGTGGTGGCCGGCGCGAATGGCCACGCCTTCACGGTCGACAATGGTGCCCAGATCGTGCGGATGCACCTGATCCAGTACGAATGACAGTACGCAGGCTTTTTCCGCCGCTGTGCCAATCTGGCGCAAGCCGTCAAAGGCTTGCGCTTTGGCGGTGGCATAAGCCAGCAATGCTTTTTCACGTTTTGCAATCGCATCAAAACCGATGGAATCAATATATTCGATGGCCTTGCCGAAGCCGATGGCGCCGGCGATATGCGGCGTACCCGCCTCGAATTTATAGGGGATATCGTTGTATTCGGTCTTTTCAAAGCTGACAGTGAGAATCATATCGCCGCCGCCCTGATACGGCGGCATGGATTGAAGAATAGCTTCCTTACCGATCAAGATGCCAATGCCGGTCGGGCCATACATTTTATGCGCGCTGGTAACATAGAAATCGCAATCCAGAGCTTGTACATCCACGGCCAGATGCGCCGCCGCCTGCGCACCATCCACCAATACTTTTGCACCCACGGCATGGGCTTTTTTGATTATAGTTTCAACCGGATTGATGGTGCCCAGCGCATTGGACATATGAACCACGCCCACCAGCCTGGTGCGCTCGGAAAGCAACGCCTCAAATGCATCCATGATCAGTTCACCGCGTTCATTGATTGGCGCAACTTTCAGTGTTGCGCCCACACGCTCGCACAGCATCTGCCATGGTACGATATTGGAATGGTGCTCCATGTGCGTAATCAGGACTTCATCGCCTGCGCTGATATGCGCGCCGCCCCACGAAGCCGCGATCAGATTGATGGATTCGGTCGTGCCGCGCGTGAAAATCACTTCGCGTTTGTCGCGAGCATTAAAAAACGATGCAATGCGCTGGCGTGCAGCCTCGTAGTCAGCCGTGGCACGTTCGGAAAGCGCATGCACGCCGCGATGCACATTGGCGTTATCGCAAGCGTAGTAATGATTGATCGTATCAATCACGCACTGAGGTTTCTGCGTCGTCGCCGCATTATCCAGATAAGCCAGCGGTTTGCCGTATACTTGCTGATCCAGAATCGGGAAATCCCCGCGAATTTTCTCAATATCAAACATATTCAAAAATCCTTTTATTTACCACGAAAATAACGAAGGAAAACCTTTACAGTATTTCTTCGTGGACTTCGTAATTTCGTGGTGAAACTGATCACTCCAGAAACCCTTCCAGGTCGCTCATATTCGGCAATTTGGAAAAGGCTGCTTGTTCGATGAAGCGGCGGATCAGCTTGCTGTCCATGCCAACCAGAACCTCGTCGGCAAAGGCAAAGGTGAGTAGCTGGCGTGCTTCTTCTTCAGACAGTCCACGTGATTTCAGGTAAAATAACTGATCCTCATCCAACTGCCCGACAGTCACACCGTGGGCGCATTTGACATCGTCGTTATATATTTCCAGTTCCGGCTTGGTGTCTATTTCAGCATTTCTGGACAATAACAGATTGCCATTGGATTGAGCCGAGTCGGTTTTGACAGCACCTTCGGCTACCACGATCTTGCCATTGAATACGGCGTGAGCGCGGCCATCAAGCACGGTCCGATAGCTTTCGCGGCTGCGGCAGTACGGTGCGTTATGATCGATACGGGTATGATGGTCGATATGCTGGCGACCGGATGCCACAAACAGGCCGTTCAAATCGCATGATGCGCCGGTTTCGGCCAGGTTGACTACAATATCGGCACGCGATAATGATGCGCCGAGTTCCACTGCATGCAGCGTATAGCGGCTGTTGCCGGCCTGCTTTACCTCGACACGTCCAATATGAAACTGTTTCGTACCTTCCATCTGCAAACGATAATGTGTCAACCCGGCGTTATCAGCCAGTCGCAGGTAGGTGGCAATATTGTTCAGCCCGGCTGAGTTGCTGTCGCCTCCGACAAAATGCTCAATCAATGTGGCTTCAGCGCCTTGTCCCAGCATCAGACCATTCAATATATGCGACGTACTGTTACCGATATGCACCATATACAATGGTTTATCGAGTTTGACGTTTGCCCCGATACAGGCGCACAGGCCATCTGAGGCCAGCGCGCTGTTGGCTGCCAGAAAACCGTTAAAAAGCGGGGCGGATTCATCCAATCTGAACAGGCAATGCGAGCGCTCATCCGCATCATCCGCCAGCAATGCCGATAGCGATTGCAGTGTAACGCCTTCCGGAATATCGGATTGCTCAGGTAAAAATTCGCCGCCCACAAAGACGATGCGATAGGCATCCAACCCTTCTATACCGGAGAAATCCGTCTCAGAAAGTTCGGATGGTGTCGGCGACCACCATGCTTCGCCCAGGGTGGCGGAGATGCGTGAAATATCAGTATATTTCCAGTCCTCATCACGCCGTCCCGGCAGCCCCGTGCGCGCAAAAACCTCGGCTGCCTGCGCTCTCAGAGTCTGCACGCCGGCATCACCGGGTAGCGCCGCAGTATTCAGTGCCATATCGCTCATGCGGCGGCCTGTTCAGCTTCGACTTTTACCCAGTCATAGCCGCGCTCTTCCAGTTCGAGGGCCAGATGTTTGTCTCCGGATTTGAGGATTTGGCCATCCGCCAGTACATGCACAAAATCCGGCTCAATATAATCCAGCAAACGCTGGTAATGGGTGACCATGACAATGGATCGTTCAGCGTTGCGCAGCGCATTCACGCCCTGTGCCACAATTCTCAAAGCATCAATATCCAGTCCTGAATCGGTTTCATCGAGCAACGCCAGCGACGGTTCCAGCACTGCCATTTGAAAAATCTCATTGCGTTTTTTCTCGCCACCTGAAAATCCTTCGTTCACACCGCGCGATAAAAACGACTGATCCAGTTCCACCAGCTTGGCTTTGGCTTTGACCAGTTGCATGAAATCCATGGCGTCGAGTTCCTGCTCGCCCTGATGCTTGCGCTTGGCATTGACACCGGCCTTGAGCATATAGGTGTTGTTCACGCCGGGTATTTCCACCGGATACTGAAAGGCCAGAAAGACGCCTTCCCAAGCGCGCTCTTCCGGTTTCATGGCCAGCAAATCCTTGCCATGATAAGTCACCGAACCTGCCGTGACCTCATACCCATCGCGTCCGGCAATCACGTTGGAGAGGGTGGACTTGCCAGAGCCATTCGGCCCCATAATGGCATGCACTTCGCCCGCCCCAATCGTCAGATTGATGCCTTTCAGAATCTCTTTGCCCGCTACCGAAGCATGTAACTGTTCTATTCTCAACATATCTATTGCTTTCCTTTTTTATCCCACTGCGCCTTCGAGAGAGACTTCCATCAATCGATTAGCTTCTACGGCGAATTCCATGGGAAGTTCGTTGAACACATCCTTGCAGAAGCCGTTGACGATCATATTCACCGCATCTTCTTCCGAGATGCCCCGGCTCTGGCAGTAAAATAACTGATCTTCACCGATTTTCGAGGTGGTCGCTTCATGTTCCATGGTGGCGGACGGGTTTTTTACTTCCACATACGGGAAGGTATGCGCGCCGCAGGTGTCACCAATCAATAACGAATCGCACTGGGTATAATTACGAGCGTCTTCCGCCCCCTTGCCGATTTTCACCAGCCCGCGATATGCCTGCTGGCCGTGACCGGCGGCAATGCCCTTGGATACAATCGTGCTTTTGGTGCGTTTGCCGAGATGAATCATTTTGGTTCCGGTATCGGCTTCCTGACGCATTTTGGTCAACGCAACCGAATAGAACTCACCCACCGAATCATCGCCGCGCAGGATGCAACTCGGATATTTCCAGGTGATTGCACTACCCGTTTCCACCTGTGTCCAGCTCACTTTGGCTCGGTCGCCCCGGCAATCGGCTCGTTTGGTGACGAAATTATAAATGCCGCCCACACCATTCTCATCGCCCGGATACCAGTTTTGCACGGTGGAATATTTAATCTGCGCATCATCCAGCGCCACCAGCTCCACCACCGCCGCATGCAATTGGTTTTCATCGCGCTGGGGTGCTGTGCACCCTTCGAGATAAGAGACATACGCGCCTTCATCGGCAATAATCAGCGTGCGTTCGAACTGGCCGGTATTCATCGCATTGATGCGGAAATAGGTGGATAACTCCATCGGGCAACGCACGCCCCTGGGGATATAGACGAACGAACCATCGGTAAACACGGCAGAATTCAGTGCCGCATAAAAATTATCGCTTGTCGGCACCACAGATCCCATATATTGCTGCACCAATTCGGGATATTCGCGTACAGCTTCGGAAATCGGGCAGAAAATCACGCCGGCTTCTTTCAGCTTGCCCTTGAACGTGGTGGCGACGGATACAGAATCAAATACGGCATCAACAGCCACGCCAGCCAGCATCTCCTGTTCGCGCAACGGAATGCCCAGCTTCTCATACGTTTCCACTAATTTAGGATCGACTTCATCCAGACTCTTGGGGCCATCGTCTTTTGATTTCGGGGCGGAGAAATAGGAAATAGCCTGAAAATCAATCGGTTGATAATTTACATGCGCCCAGTGCGGCTCGGTCATGGTCAGCCAGTGTCGGAACGCTTCCAGTCGCCAGTTCAGCAACCATTCCGGCTCATTCTTTTTGGCCGAGATATGACGAATGACATCCTCGTTCAGGCCGGGTGGCAGGGTATCGGCTTCAATATCGGTGACGAAGCCAGTTTCATATTCCTGATTGGCGAATTCTTCGGGCTTTATGTCCGGGTTGTTTGCTTGCCGGGAGGTCTGTTTTAAGTTATTCATGATTGGGCCCTCGCAATGGAGATACCGCGTTGTAGGCGGAAAACCGGGACAAAATCCTGCTCGGCCATATCAGCCAGTGAAATGTCTTGTAAGGCCTGACGCACCGCATGATTGATGCGTTTCCAGTTGTTGCTGGTTGAGCACACATCATGCTGATCGCAGGCGCCGCCATCATCGAGATTGCATTCTGTCAGTGCAATCGAGCCTTCAAATACATTAATGACATCGCGCACATTTATCTCGCTGGCCGCACGCGTCAGGCGGTAGCCGCCATGTGCCCCGCGAATCGAATCGAGCATACCTTCATGCAACAGCATTTGCAGAATCTTGCTGACTGTTGGCATTGGAATGTGGGTAATCTCGGCCATTTCAGCCGCAGAAAAACGCCCCTGCCCGGATGCAGCCATACGCGTCATCAGCAGAATTCCGTAATCCGTCAATTTGGTTAACCTGAGCATGGCCACCTCTGGCGGAGCAATTACAACATCACTCCAATCTAAAGGCGACCATTCTAGTCCGGTTTGGAATCCGGAACAATACAGTACAGATTATGGTTATTATCCCGATGTCTGAAACTCGTATTGATTGGCCCATTAATATTCGCTATTGCTAATATAATAGAAGTCGAATATAATCCGCGTTATGGAAGAGATACCGAAAGATAAAGTTACCGATGCCAGTCAGGGCTTGCGGGCCATTGCACATGAATTACGCCTGTCTGTACTATGCCTGCTGCTTGATGGTCCGATGTGCGTGCATGAACTGATGGAAGCAACTGGGGCCGCGCAATCCAATCTATCCCAGCATCTGACCAAGATGCGACTGATGGGCATCATCAAAAATGAGAAGCGGGGTCAGCAGGTATTTTATCGTATCGCCAATCCGGCCTGGGGCGATCTGGTGCATGCTCTGAAACAGATTTACTGTCCTGAAATGTGCGCTATTTCCGGCGGAGATGTGTAATGGAGTTTTTTTCCGCTAATGTATCATTAAATTATAATGTATTAATTAAGAGGGTGGTATTGCTTGCATTGATGATGGTTGCTGTGCATGCAGAAGCTACCGAGATCACGACGCTTAAACAGAGCGTCGATTATGCCGTGCAGCATAATCGGTTATTGGCAGCCGATGGCAGCGCTATCGAACAGGCACATGCCCGGCAGGATATGGCTAACGGTCACTTTTTACCGCGTGTCGACGTTTCTACCGGCGTAACGCGTACAGATGCTCCGGGTAGTTATTTTGGCATGCGTTTGAATCAGCAGAAGATTACTGCAGCAGATTTCAGTCCGACTTTTTTGAACAATCCGGGTTATATCAATAATTATCAAACGCGTTTGAATGTGAGCATGCCGCTGTATCATGGCGGCGCGTTGTGGGCTGGGAAAAGGCTGGCTGAACATCAGGGTCGATCGGCCGTGATGAGCCATGCATCAATGCAGCAGCAGATTATATTTCAAACCATTCAGGCTTATGCGCGCACCCATCAGGCGAAGGCATCCGTCACCGCTATGAAGAGCGCTGTGGATGCGGCAGAAAAACGCTATCGGGACACGCAGGCATTACATAAACGAGGCATCCTGATTGACAGCGATGTGATGGATGCCCATGTGCATCAGTTACGTACCCGACTGCAATTGAAACAGGCCGAAAATGCTCTGGCCGGAGCGATGGAACAGTTGCAACGCGTATTGGGCATCGATGATATCGAAGGTAACAGCAATATACTGCGCGTTGACGGAGAGGCTACACTGTCTGATGTCACAGGTTCGCTGGATGAACTGGTTCAGCGCGCCATGGCACAGCGTCCGGATTTAAGTGCTCTGGAAGCGGCCTCCCGGGCATCTCATGCCGAGATAGATCAGAGGCGCGCCGCATTCATGCCGAATGTCGATCTGGTGGCCGGGCAGGAATGGAATGCATCCACGCCATCGCTGAAAAGTCGTAATACCATGATTGGTGCTACGGTGAGTATGAATGTGTTTGCCGGAGGAACGGATAAGGCACGTATTCGCGCAGCACGAGCGAAATCCATTGCGCTGGAACTGAAAATAGCCGATAAAAAACAGCAAATTCATCATGAAGTAGCGCATGCCTGGCGGCAACTGGATGAAAGCAGGGCGCGCCATGCCAGTGAGCAGGAAGCGCTGAAACAAAGTGAGGAATCGCTGCGCATTAAATCGCTGCGCTTTCAACAGGGACTGGCTAAAACATCCGATTTGCTTGATGCCCAGTCACTGGTGGATTCGACACGGCTATCGAGTATTCGAGCCAGATATGATGTCACGATTGCCCGGGCAGCATTGCAACTGGCTGTGGGCGCATTGAATGAGGGAGTGATCCAATGAACAAGATATTTATGCTGATGCTGATGGCGGCGCTATCGTTGCAGGCCTGTAGTGGTGAAGGCAGCAATCCGGTCGCAGCAC
>CAJXNE010000094.1 GCA_913056285.1 uncultured Zetaproteobacteria bacterium
GCCTCGACTTGATGAGGTTGCGCGCGCATTTCGGTTAAGATGCCAGCGACTTTGGCACCGTGAATCAGTAGATCATTGGGCCATTTAATGCGTATATCCAGGCAGTCTAGGGATAGCGCCTGATGCAATGCAACGGCAGTCACCAGTGAGAGTTGTGGTACTTGCGTGGGTGGTAAATCGGGGCGAAGAATGATGCTCATTGCCAGTGCATCGTTGATGGTATGCCACGTACGCCCCAAACGCCCGCGCCCGGCCTCTTGCTGATCGGCAAGAATAACCACGCCTTCAGCCGCACCATCTTCGGCCTGTCGCATGGCTTCGCGGTTGGTGGAATCAATCCTTGCGAGATGCTGGATGGTGTGTCCCAGATGTTTGGTCTGTTTGAGTTGCTCGCTTAATTGGCGTTGAAGATCGTGTTGAAAGTGTGCATCAGGCATCATCATCGTTGGCGGCCTCATCCATCTTGATGGCTTGTACGCGCATGGAGAGATCAAGCGAGGGGGCTGAGTGGGTGATGGCACCGATGGCGATGCGGTTGACGCCGGTTTCAGCGTAAGCACGGGCATTGTGTAAGGTGATGTTACCCGAGGCCTCCAGTAAAATAGAATCAGGCACCACTTGGCGGCATGTTGCGACCTGTTCAGGTGTCATATTATCCAGAAGAATGATGTCGGGGCAGACTTGAATGGCTTCCTTCACTTCATCCATGGTTTCACACTCGACTTCCACCCAGATATCCTGGTTATGTTGGAAGCATTGGTTGACGGCATCACTAATTGAGCCGCTGCCTTCAATATGGTTCTCTTTGATGAGCATGCCGCTGGCTAGATCCATGCGGTGATTGATACCGCCGCCATGCACGACAGCCTGCTTTTCCAAGTGACGCAGACCCGGTGTGGTCTTGCGGGTATCAGCAATGGTACAATCTGTACCAGCCACTTCAGAGACAAAAGCATGTGTGGCGGTGGCGATGCCTGAGAGATGTTGCAGGAAATTCAGTACCGTGCGCTCTGCTGCCAGCAATGAGCGCATCGGCCCGCTCATGTCACACACGATTTGCCCGCTCTCAACCCTGTCGGCATCAGTCGCTTTCCAGTTGCATGCAATCGACTGATCCACTGCATCAAATACGGCATTGGCGACTGTGATGCCGGATAAGACACCGTCCGCTTTGGCCGTAATCAGGGCCGAGCCATGCAAGTCGGCAGGCAGGGTGGCATGCGCGGTCAGGTCGTTAAATACGGCATCTTCAGACAGTGCCAATTGGATCAAAGGAGAAACATTCATGGTGCCGGAGCCATCAATCTGCAACCACCTCAAAACAGCGCGTACACAATTTATTGTGTACTGCATGCTCTGGGTGGGCTGCTACACCGAAATTCCAGCAGCGCGGGCATTTAATACCTTCGGCGGCTTTGATTGTGATGTTATTGCCATGCTCAACTTTGGCCGTGATGAACAGCTGTTCCCATGTCTCGCCGAGTGATGCTATAAAAGCGCCATCCAGTCCCGGTACTGTGATGGCAGCGGCAATGGATGAACCGACCACCTTGTCCTTCTTGGCTTCATCGAAGGCGGTATGGACCTGTTCGCGAATGGCAAAAAAGGCATCCCATGCCGGTTCATCAACATCAACATCGGCGACAGGGTGAAAGGTTTGCAGGTGGATACTTCTATCATCCGAGCCGGGCAGATGCTCCCATGCCTCTTCCGCAGTGAAGGGCAGAATCGGGGCGATCAGGCGAATCAGCGTATCTGCCAGATTATACAGCGTGGCACGGGCCGAGCTGCGGCGGGCGGAATTGGCAGCGTCGCAGTACAGGCGGTCTTTGATGATATCGAGATAGAAACCACCCAGATCGACAGCGCAGAAGTTGTGGATTTCCTGATGAATACGGTGGAACTGGTAGCTTTCGTTGCAGGCATGCACATGCTGTTCCAGCTTTGATAAACGGTGCATAGCCCATTGATCCAGCGGCATGCGATCAGCCAGCGCAACGCCATCGCGTTCGGGATCAAAACCATCCAGGTTGCCGAGCAGGAAACGGATCGTATTGCGGATGCGGCGATAAGCCTCGGCCAGCTGTTTGATGATTTCATCGGAGATACGGATATCGGCTGAGTAATCGGATGAAGCAATCCACAGACGCAGGATATCCGCGCCCATCTGATTGATAATCTTTTGCGGCGCCATCACATTACCACGTGATTTGGACATTTTGTTGCCGTTTTTATCGACTACGAATCCGTGCGTCAACACGCCCTTGAATGGTGCAACGCCGCGTGTACCGATGCTCTCCAGCAACGAGGACTGAAACCAGCCGCGATGTTGATCGCTGCCTTCCAGATATAGATCGGCCGGGCTGCTTAAATCGTCGCGCTGCTCCAGCGCGCAGGCATGGGTGCTGCCGGAATCGAACCAGACATCAAGGATATCTGTTTCCTTTTCAAAATCAGTGCCGCCGCAATCCGGACAGCTTGCTCCGGCAGGCAGGAAATCGCCCACATCTTTGGCAAACCAGACATCGGCGCCAGCTGTTTCCACCTGTTTGGCAATGCCTTCAACGACCTCGGGCGTGGTAACCTTATGCGAGCCGCAAGCACAGCGAATGGCCGTGATCGGAACGCCCCAGTTACGCTGGCGCGATACGCACCAGTCAGGCCGCTGTTCGACCATGGCGCGGATGCGATTTTCGCCCCATTCCGGCGTCCATGCCGTTTTTTTGATTGCTGCCAATGCCTTGTCGCGCAGGTCGTTATTGTCCATCGAGATGAACCATTGCGGCGTGGCGCGAAAGATGAGCGGTTTATGACAGCGCCAGCAGTGCGGATAGGAGTGCTTGATCTGGCTGGTTTCGAGTAAAGCGCCACAATCTTGCAGATGCTCGACCATGATGGCGTTGGCTTGGTAAACATGGCGGCCTTCGACCACCGGCGTACCTTCGACAAATACGCCGGTATCGCCAACCGGATTAAAGGCTTTGAGGCCATAACGCATGCCAATCTCGTAATCCTCCTGACCATGGCCGGGAGCGGTATGTACTGCGCCGGTGCCGGCTTCGAGTGTCACATGATCGCCGACCAGAATGGGTGCATTCTGATCGAGATAAGGGTGGCGGAAGATGCGATTGTCCAGTTGGGCGCCATTCATGCGGGCGACAACATCGCCCTTTGCACCGATGGCAGCCAGTACGTCGTCCTTCAAATCTTCGGCCAGAATCAAGATCTCACCAATGCCTAGATTGGCATTTTCACTGGCATCTGTGATTTTGATTGCGGCATATTCGATATTCGGGCCGACCGATACAGCCAGATTGGCCGGAATCGTCCACGGCGTGGTTGTCCAGATAACGATAGACACATCGCCCGTGAGTTCCGGAGCGATATCACTCAAATCTTCGCCGGCGGCGAATTTCACATAGATCGAGTGGGACGTGTGATCATCATATTCCACTTCCGCTTCGGCCAGTGCGGTGGCGCATGAAACGCACCAGTGCACCGGTTTCGCCCCTTTATACAAACCACCATTGCCCAGGAACTTACCGATCTCGCGCACCGTATTGGCTTCGAAATGGTAATCCATTGTCACATACGGATGTTCCCAGTCGCCGGTAATGCCAAGGCGCTTGAATTCCTCACGCTGCACATCAATTTGCCCTTTGGCATAATCGCGGCATTCGGTTCTGAATTCGGAATCGGTGATATCTTCTTTTTTGCGTTTCTTCTTCTTGAATTTTTCTTCGACTTTCAGCTCAATCGGCAGTCCGTGACAATCCCAGCCCGGCACATAAGGCGCATCAAAGCCCAGCATGGTGCGTGAGCGGATGACGATATCTTTCAATACTTTATTGACCGCATGACCGATATGAATGCTGCCATTGGCATAGGGCGGGCCATCGTGCAGGATGAATGTTGGCGCACCTTTACGCGCTTCTCTCAACTGTTCATACAGTTTGGCATTTTCCCACTGAGCCAGTCTTTTCGGCTCATTATTGGGCAGGTTGCCGCGCATCGGAAAATCCGTTTTCGGCAGGAATACAGTTGGTCGATAATCAAATTCTTCAGTCAAAACAAACCCCATTTTTTAGACGCAGATGTACGCAAATATTCGCAGATAGTTAGACCTTTTAACAAATACCATGGTTTGCATTTGCCGGTGTTTATCTGCGTCCAAGTGCTGTTAGACGCAGATTTAAATTCTGCTTTGTATCTTACGTCGGACTTCTACTCGCTCTGCTGCACAGTTCATTAACAAGCCAACTTCAATGCCTGTAGCTTTGAGGTAGTTGACCAGTTGAACTTCATGAGTCGGCAGGATATGCGATACAGCTTTCAATTCCAGTATGACTTTATCATTCACAATAATATCGGTGAAATATTCTCTCTTGAATTTGAATTTATTTGCGTCCATCTGCGGCCATCTGCGTCAAAATATGCCTTGCCGCTTTGCAGTCTTTGGCGATCTGGGCGGCGAGGTCATCGTGGCCGGCGTAGGTGCGATCTTCACGGATGCGTTTCACAAACGAGACACTCAGCCATTGGTCATACACATCTGGCGTATCATCCAGCAGATGCGTTTCCAGCAGTAACGTTCGCCCGTTGAATGTGGGGCGATAGCCGAGATAGGCGGCGCCATTCCATTGTTTGTCTGCACTTTCGGCCCGCACGGCATAGATACCAACCGGTGGATGGGCCAGGTCGGCGATATCGATATTGGCAGTCGGGAAATTCATCCGGCGGCCACGTTTGTCGCCGTGCAATACTGTGCCGGCAATCGAGTAATCCCGCCCGAGCAGTTTGGCGGCCAGTTTAAAGTCGCCGGCTTCAACCGCCGATCGGATACGGGAAGAAGAGACGACTGCACCAAGCATCTCAAATGCGGCAGCTTCGGTGACATTAAAATCCATGGCATCGCCGAGCTGGCGAAGATCATCGACATGGCCTTTACGATCATGGCCGAAGGCGAAATCGTAACCGACATGGATATGTTTGAATTTGAAACTGTCGTAGAGCTGACGCGAGAATTTGTCGGCAGACCAGCCGGCCAGTTCCATATTAAATTCCAGCAGTAGTACGGCATCCACGCCGGCAGCTTCGAGATACTGCATTTTTTCATGTGCATGGCAGAGGCGCCGCGGCGCTTCTTCGGGGAACAGCACGGCGCGCGGGTGTGGCTCGAACGTGACCGCAATCGTTGGCCCGCCGACAGCTTCGGCGTGGCAGTGTGTTTCCGCCAGTACCTGCTCATGGCCCATGTGTACGCCATCAAAATTGCCGACGGTAATTGCACCACCTTTGAGTTCCGGAATATCGGCAGCTTCCTGCCATGAATGAAGAATATGCATTCGCCAAACCCTAATCGGATGACTATAAAGGCGGAAGTCCGGGAGCAGGCTCCCCTTTCAAGCCTGCATGAACCAGCTGTGCCAGAAAATCAGCAAAAGGCTCGATATTCTGGCTGCCGCTGGCCTCTTCCAAAGCGGCCATATAGACACCCCACTGTTCTAACGGGACGACCGTCCATGGATAGCCACCAGCGGCAAGCATTGCATTCATCAAAAACCGTCCCATACGACCATTGCCATCCATATAGGGGTGAATGTAAACGAAGATAAAATGCCCAAGCACAACACGAACGGAAGGCTCCGTCTCTTCGCGCAGCAAATCAAAGAAGGCGGGCATCGCATCGCGCACTGCCTCTGATCTTGGCGGCACATGCTTAGAGCGGCGAATAAAAACCGGCCCGTTACGATAACCGGCAAGATCAGCAGGCCGGAGCAGGCCCGCTGCAACCCCCGGCGCAAACATTTCCCGGTACCATGTGCGGTGATCATCATCAACGACGCTGCCAGGATTGTTACCATTCAGAACTTTACCAATGCTTTCTCGTACGGTCTGATGAGCCTGCCAGTAACCGCGTGCAGCAAGCGCATTGCGATGTTCCCGGTCATTCTCATCTTCGTCCGGATTCCACGTTCCGCTACGCACACGCTCGATTAGTTCCGGGCTCACTCGATAGCCCTCAATTGATAACGAATGATAGGCATCGGTGACATAAACATCCTCGACTTGTTTGAGGTATGCTTTGCTATCTTTTGGCAGGCTTGGAGCTTCAGGGAAGCACTTGATGACCGTCCCCCGCATATCCTCCCACATCAACCGAATGCGATTAACGTAAGGTGATTGCTCCCGTGCTGGCAGAATCATCGGAATCTGCGTCTCGAACGGATCATTCTCCCGGATATTATACCCGGCTTTTCTCATGGTGTTTATGATGTCATCAGCTATTTGGTCGCGGCCAATATTACGGAATGCGCCAGCCAGTCGCCCCGCGATGGTACTGTGTCCATCTTCCAGCAACCGCACCAACACTTCGGAAGCATCACGCACCATAGATAGCGCAGCGCGCATATCAGTCGGGTTCTGCCTGAAACTTCCCGCCGCACATGCAATTAAAGCCGCCGGAAGCGAAAACAGGCGCAGCCCGTCTTTCTCTTCGATCTCTTTCTCATCCGGCATCAAGGCCCGTATATCAAGGAGCGATGTATCATGCGGTAATGAAGTGATGTTGTTTCGTGCCTTGGAAGCCCGGACTAGAAGTTGCCTGGGTACTGTCCAGTTCTCGGCATGCAGAGACAGGGATTGTTCCGGTGACAAACACCATTCTTTACCTTTTAGATGGTGAAGGTAGGTGGCGCAGAAACTCCAGAAAGAGGCATACCATGCTGTACTTTCTCCAGTGGTTTCATCCGGGCGAGCAGGGATATACCATCCTTTCATCACTTCTTGCAGAAAACCGTTTTGGCACAGACGCTCCCGATGTGTCCGCGTCAGATCGCCAGAGTGTATGGCGACCGTGCCGTTCTTCTGAAGCGTATGAAGTACCTCAAGGGATTCAGCCAGTTTTTCTGAAGGTTTCGCCATAATCTCCGCCTCATCGTTCGCTTATGGGGTTGTACGCTTATTAGCTTATAGAGTTGTATTATAGTTCGCTTATTATGCTGCGTCAATATTCGCTTTTCCTGCTTGTTGGTAACAGATAGACCTGTCCGGTTTTAGAAACACATAGCCTATCCGGATTGAATCTGTATCATTTCACAGCCTTCAGTCCTGGCAATGGGATTTCTGGTTTACTTGCCTGATGCTGAATACCCTGCCATCTATGGAATGGGAATGAAATGCACGCCCGGCAGTCCTTTAAGATCAGCATCGGAGCTGTATAGCTCGGCATCGAATCGTTGGGCTGTGGCATAGATGATGGCATCGGTCATGGCTAAGCCGTGCTCCAGTGCAATATCGGCAGCTTCAAGCGCCAGCACATCAGTCAAGTCGACAACTTTAGATTGCTGCATGCGTAGCCACATTCCATCGCCACGGACTCCCCAATATCACGTTTCAGCACTTTGCTTACTTCATAAAGTACAATGGTAGGAACCAGAGTTTCAGTTACAACTTCTTGCAGGATATTGCGATATGTATCTGCCAGCGCCGTATTTTTGAACAGGTGTAGCCAGCCACAAGAATCTACCAGCTTCATAACATGCGATCCTTCTTCTCACGAAAGCCTTCGATGCATGCGCCTTGCGCAATGCCCTGAAGTTCATCCAATGATTTCAGGGGAACAAGGTATGCGATCCCACCTTTTTCCATCACGCCAATCTCTTGCCCGGGTCGGATTTTCAACCGACGCCGAACATCTTTAGGGATGACAATCTGGTATTTCGATGAAACCTTCACATTGCTCATACAACACCTCAATAATACTTTCTGTTGAACAAATTAGACATTTGTAGAACGATAACTCAAGTCATACCCGGTACGCACGCTTTTACGATTCAAGCGTTCAGACAATATCAAAATACGAAAGCCTGACACTGGCGTAGTTTTCCGCATTCGTCAGAAGGGCTGGAGTGAAGCAGCCGCGATAGGCAGCGAAGGGTTTGTCTATCAGATCAAGCGAGATATGGGAGTGGAGGCTGTCGGCAGGAGAGGCAAGACTGGCTCAGGAATTCACATGTTACGGG
>CAJXNE010000095.1 GCA_913056285.1 uncultured Zetaproteobacteria bacterium
CATTTTATCCAGATCGGCTATCCGTCCAATCACGCGAATGCCGTGAATTTCCTGCCCCTGCCGCCGCTCGGCATCATCCAGAAATCCGATGGGCTCATAGGTGCCGGATTTCAAGAGGTCGCGCACCAGCAGTTCGCCAGCCTGCCCGGCCCCCACCAGTAAGGTACGCTTGCGCTCTGTCATCGCCAAATCCAGATGATGATCTTTCAGCCAGCGATAAAACAGGCGCGGCGCTGCAAGACCCAGAATCAAAATCAATGGATAGAGAAAGAGTACCGAACGCGGCATCCCATCCAGACGCTGCCAGACAAATACGATCATAAAAGTTGCCAACACGCCGAGCAATACAGACTGGAGTATGCGCAATAAATCAGGCAATGATGCAAAGCGCCAAATGCCACGATAGAGGCCAAAATACCAGAAAAAAGCCGCCTGCACGGGCAATGCAACCATGATTAGCAAATGTAAGGCAGGCAGGTAAGCGGAAGGAATATCGCCCAGATTGAAGCGTAGCCAGAAAGCCAGCCAAGTGGCGACAATAATCCATAACAGATCATGTAAAAAGGCCATGCCGCTACTTCGAAGCCTCATCAGTTTATGCATCATCAGTTTATTCATCGTCGGCTTGCGTCATAATGCCCATGCTTCACAAAAAAAAGAAGGCGGCAATCTCTATCCTGAGTTCAGCCAACACAAGAGCAGCCAAATCAAACCTTAACATAATGCAGGAACTGGCTGATGCGCCCTGCTTTGATGCCGCGCTGCTCGAACTTGGTTTGGGGTCGATCTGCATCGCGCTCAATAAATCGGCCAATGCCTGCCACATTTTCCAGGCCGGGCGTGGCATCGAGAATATCACGCATCCATTCGGCCAGATCGGCTTTGTCTGATGCCAGTTTGATAAAGCCTCCGGGTTTCAGACGTGTGACCATCAACTCGGCAAAATCCTTCTGAATGATGCGGCGTTTATGGTGACGCGCTTTCGGCCACGGATCGGGATGATTGATAAAAATACCGTCCAGTTGCGCTTCTTCTACCTGATGGGTCAATACAAACTGAGCCGGTAATTGAGTGATCCGGCAACGCTCAATCACACCGGCATCGTCCAGACGCCCCACTGCCTTGGCCACGCCGGGCAGATAAATCTCAACGCCAACGAGCAACCAGTCCGGGTGCGTAGTGGCCAGATGCACCAGAAAATCGCCATTGCCAAAGCCGATTTCCATAATAATTGGCGCATCGTCCGGTAAACCCGCATCCAACAATTTTTTCTCTTTCGGAAGGCCGATTTTCGGCAGCCAGTGCAGCAAACGCGCTTCCTGACCTGTGGTAACAAAACCGTTTTTGCGGCCATGCGTACGCATTTCATGTTGACTGAACTGATCTCGGAATTGTTTGGATAATCGCATGCAGCGAATGTTACGGCCTGAAAAAACTTAGCCAATAGAAAACTTCCCTGTAACTTTCTTAAATGGCAGCTAGCATGCGTTATGATTTTATTCTGGAGGAATGATGTATAAAAAAATGGTTTTGTTTTCACTGCTGGCGCTGTTCACACTTGCTAGCGAGGCATCAGCTACAGGTTACTCTTATTTAATTGACCATGGTACGCCGGGCGTGATTGCCAGCAACAGTAAAATGGCGCGTCTGGTGATTATCGGTTCGGGCGACTGCACGAGCGTCCCCTATGATATCATTGCCGACGGCGTCAAATCGCTGCATGGCACACTGAATTTAACTAATCCGGTTTCATTTCCACTTGATTTTACAACCGTGACACTGTCCTGCTCGAAAGCCGGTATTAAAGCAGATGTCAGCAAGGAAGAGTCCGGTATCTTTCGCGGGAATTAACGACAACCGCGTTAGCTGGATATCAAGTCCAAAAGTACCATCAGCAATACGATTGCCATTATATAGACAAAGAATGTATCGACTGACCCAGCCATACTTTAAAACAAATCCATACGCGCCAGGAGAACTATCATGTTACTGAGTACAACCCCAAGCATTGAAGGAAAAAACATCGTTGATTACAAAGGCGTTGTGGTCGGCGAAGCCATTCTCGGCGCTAATATCTTCAAAGATATGTTTGCCGGCATTCGCGATATCGTCGGTGGTCGCTCTGGCGCTTATGAAAAAGAACTGGCCAAGGCGCGCGAAATCGCTTTTACAGAACTGCAAGCAAGAGCATCTGAACGCGGCGCCAATGCCATCGTCGGCATTGATATTGATTATGAAGTGGTCGGCAAGGATGGCAGCATGATGATGGTCAGCGTCAGCGGTACCGCTGTAGTTTTATCGTAATCAGGCCACTATTGATGTTCTGATTTCAGCTTCTTTTTCCTCGCCGCATAATCTGGAAACCAGATGCAATGCAAATGCAATCGCCGTGCCTGGTCCGCGACTGGTAATCAGGAAATCATCTTCCACCACAGCCTCATCCACATACACTGAGGAAGGTTGCAGGTTTTCCATTTCCGGCTGGCAGGCGGGATATGAGGTCACCCGTTTGCCTGCGGTAATGCCATAAGCGGCCAGCGCAGTTGGTGCCGCGCAGATGGCGGCAATGGATTTGCGTTCGCTGCGCAGCCTTTCGACCACAGCTTTTACATGGGCATCATCGCGCAACAGGTTCGCATTAGGCAAGCCGCCGGGCAACACCACCATATCCCATGCCTGATCTGCCACATCGGCCAGCGCCGCATCGGCTTCAATAAAAATATTGGAACGGCCAACGACAGTTTTTCCATCCAGACTGGCCATGCACACATGTACATCCGCGCGGCGTAACACATCCACTACTGCAACCATTTCCATTTCTTCAACACCCTCTGTAAACGGAACCAACACTTTTTTCATCATTATTCCTCCATCTTCCATATATCAGGGCATGCAGCCGTCGATGCCCATGCAAAGGCCTCGCCCATGCGTGCCATCACTACCGTTTCTCGCTGGCTGAGCTTCCCCTCAAGCATAGCAGAAAAACGATGCTCCAACAGGTTCAAATCCATGCCCTCGCGTGGATAAGCATCCAGCCCGGCTTGCGGATATGAAATCCGGCACACTGTATTTCCCTGCTGTTTGAGAACCAGCTTCTGCCGATCAGCATACAATTCCGGTTCCCCTTCCGCCCCCATAAACACAAGCGAGCGAGGCTGCCCCAATAGCCTGTTCGCCGCTGCCATATAATCGGCATAAGGCGTATGAAAAAAACCGTTCAACTGACCATCGCATTGCACAGGATTAAGCAATCTCGCCACCGTATTGGTAAAAGTGCGCACTCCCAGCTTTTGCCTGAACATATAGACGCGATACAAATCCGGACATAACTCAGCCAGATCGACATACACTATATTTTCGTGTCGCAAAATCGCTTCTGCTTCAGCTAATGAAGCAGCCCGCTGTACGCCAGCACCCTGCAACACCTGCCACGCCGTGATTCGACCATCAATATGCTCTACGCCATGAACACACACCGGAACACCGCCGTCGCGCGCCTGCATCGCCGCCGCAAGATAGGTATGGGGAGCGCGCCGTTTGCCTGCATAACAGGGCAGATCAACCGCCCCTGCTGCGGCCTTGGACTGCCCGAATCCGGCAATCCGTGAGCGGGCAGCCTCAACAAAACCGGCTAATTCCGGGCTGGTTTCTCCTTTCATACGCTGGGCAATCAAAAATGCACCCAGTTGCAAAGCATCCGCATCCGGCTGTAGCAGTGCCGCAAATACTGATTCGGCTTCTGCTTGCATCAAATGTTCGGAGCCATGCTTACCACGTGCTACGCGTTTAATAAGGGAAGCAATATCCATAGCCGACTTGTACCACAGCAGACACGGGTTAGGCTAGCAGCATGCAGTTTCTTATCTTGCAACATCTGGATATCGAGCCGCCTGCTATGATTGCAGACGAACTCGAAAAAGCCGGACATCATCTAACCACCGTTCATCTCAATCAGGGGCAAACGCTGCCCGCCCCTGACGCCGGTTTTGATGGCGTAGTCATCATGGGCGGCCCGCAATCGGCCAATGACGATACGGATTACATTCTGGCTGAACTGGCTTGGCTCAAAAACATGATCTCGGCAGGCATGCCGATGCTGGGCATCTGCCTCGGAGCGCAACTGATGGCCAAGGCGATCGGCGCCGATATTTTTCCCGCTGCCGTCAGGGAACTGGGGTGGCTTCCGGTCTACCACACACAAAAAACAGCAGACGATCCGGTATTTGCTAACATGCCGGACGGTTTATCTGTATTCCAGTGGCATGGCGAAACATTCTCTTTGACCGATTCGATGGTTTCGGTCGCTTCAAACCCGGATGTGCCTGCTCAGACTTTTCGTTTAGGCCGGGGGCAATATGGGCTGCAATTTCATATCGAAGTTGATCAGGCTATGATTGAATCGTGGATTGCCCATGGCGCAAGCGAGCGCGACCATCTCGGTATCGAGGGCATCAGCCTGCTACACAAGGACTCGAAGCTGTATCTCGAGTCCATACAGCATTTTTGCAAACAACTGGTACGAGCATGGTTACAGGATATTACCCCGTAAATATCCGGAATAGCGCGTGTTCATAGACTATTTAAATTATTCCTGGCAACCGTATAACCCGGATCGATCTTCAAAGCCTCGTTGAATTCAGTTCTGGCGCGATCCCTGTCATGGCGATTGCTGCGAGTATAATATGCCACACCAAGATCATTGTGCGCCCTTGCCTGATTCGGACACAATTTTACAGCCTTCTCCAGATAATAGATCCTGTCGTCATTATCACCGGTTTTAGCTGCACGATCCACGTAATTATCAGCACTGGCACAGTCGCCACTGTTATATCCCGAATGATTCACAGATGAACCACGGCGCTCAGATTGAGCCGGTGGTTGGGCTGCACGCTGTTCGCTTTTGTCCATCTGATTGCCAATCACATAACCGCCGAGGGCACCGATGACTGCCCCTTTGCCGGAGCCGCCGGTACGATCCACGGCATGGCCTACGCCAGCGCCTACACCTGCGCCAATCAACGCACCCATCAGTCCGTTGTTACCCGCCAGCGATGCCGTGCTCATCGCCAGCATCGCCATGATCATTACAAATAATTTCATCAACATAACATCCTCCTTTTCAATTCCTTCTCTCATTACCAAGTATAGCCGATCCACTTAAAATATACATTATAAACGATGCATGTGAATGGCCGGTTAAACCGGCAGGCCTGCTATCCATCAGACCGAATCAGCTTACTGGTGGTTGCGAACTGTCGGTGGTGTGATATTTCCCGAAGCCTGCATGGCGATGGCCTCCGGGAACGCCGTATAATGGTTGCGCACTGCCGCAGCGAGCTTTTGTTTCACTGTCGCATCCACCAGCGCCGGAGACGTGTCCGGCAATACTGCAATCAAGGCTTCAAGCAGTTGCTGCTGCGGACTTTGCATACGCTTTACCCATGATGCCAATAGTTTCCGATCCACATAAGCCGGCAATGAACCCATGATGCCAACATCATTCTGATCATGCACCAGCAATCCCGTCGTTGTACCGCGATCGAGTGTAAGCACCTGAAAAAAATAAAGCGTATGGTATGCCAGTTGTTTGGCGCATTGCTCTCTGGTCGGTTCGGCCTGCTTGTTGAACACATCGGCAAGAATTTCCAGATACGTATCAATGGCGGCTTCGCCAACCCTGTTGGCCAGTGAAGCATCGGCTTTTTCATCACCGGTATGATAATTTTCCAGATAGAAATGCGCCACGCCGCGATGGCGACCAAGCGCAGGGATAAAGAAATAGCGTTCACCTTGTGCAACAGCTTCAACATATTGCTCCGCAGCAGCAGCCTGCATGGCAGCCAAAAATTGAGCCGTATGGGCCTTGTTTTCATTGGACGGATTGAGATCGGCCATCATGCGCCAGTAACCTTCGCCGCTTTTCATTTCTGTCCAGCTGATGTGGATATGCACCGATGGCGCCAGCGGATGGACCGGATGGATAATGGTGGAAATCGCATTGGCCGAACCGAGTTTCTTTTCCGGCATATCATCGTAATGTACCTGCGATACATTCACCGAGCCGCGCACGAATACATCACCATCCGCTGTTTCGTAACGGATACCGCCTCCATGCGCACCTTCATCACGCCCCCACTCAACAGGCTTAAATGATTGCAAGCTTCCATGCTCTCCGGCAAGTTTTTCCAGACCGGTTACAAACCTGCCCTGCAAAGCAATGACCAGTTCAAGGGCTTTGTCGGCACTGGCGGAAGCAGCTGGGATTCGATTGATTCGGTTCATGTGGGTTACCTTTCTACAATAATTTATGTTCATTGATGATGGAGAGGGGAAGCATAACTGGAAAACGTTGCACGCTGTTAGCATTTGTTGCGGGATTATTCGGCAACCAGCCACTCGAAATGGTCGCGCCCGTTATCTGAGGGTAGATGGTCGGATATCCAGCGCAACGATTCCTGCATTGCGTCCATAGCATGCCATGGTGGATTAATGATAAGCAGCCCGGAACCGGACATCTGCATATCGGGGAAACTTGCACCGCAATCGAGTTCCACCCTGAGAATTTTGAGAATGCCGGAGCGCTTCAGCGCATGCAATAAATCCTGGTGACGTCCAGCTGGCAGCAAGGGGTACCAAATCACATACACGCCGGCCCGAAAACGCGCGTATGCAGCCTCAACAGCGCTTGCTACGATCTTGTATTCACCCTTGTTTTCATATGAAGGGTCGAGAAAAACCAGTCCACGCTTTTCTTTTGGCGGCAATAGTGCACCGAGCGCTTCGAAAGCATCGCGTTTGTGCAAAGCCAGTTTACGACTGCTGCGAAAACTGTTGCGCAAACCCTCGAACTCCTGCGGATGCAGATCGCAAGCGGCCAGCCTGTCTGAGTCACGCAACATGGAAGCCAACAACGCCGTAGAGCCGGGTAATCGCGCAAAGCCGTCGTCAGGGTTTTTACTCGCAATCAATTGAAACCAGCGATCCACGCCTGCCGGAAGCTGTTCATGCCTTAACGGCCACAACCTGCCGATACCCGAATCAAACTCGCGATTCTTTAACGCTTCTACTCCTGTCAGGTCATAAACTCCCCGACTGGCAAAGGCATCGAACAAAAACAACGGTGAAGCTTTGCTTTGCATTCCGGCCACGATATCGCCAAGTATGATATGTTTTAATACATCGGCATGGTTGCCGGCATGGTAAGAATGTTGGTAGCTAAGCATGGCTCAAGACTGAAGGGAAGCAACAGAGCCTGCAATCAGGCAGATGAAACAGGCAAAAGAATCTGGCAAAAAAAAGAAGGCCTGCCAGGGAGGGGGGGGGAGGCAGGCCTTCGAAGATATGATGCAACCATTGCACTGGCGTTATAGCCTATAAAAAACTGAACCCTCGGTTAAGGTGGGCGCCGCACTCCGATATCAGGTATCCCACACAGGGATTCACACAAGCAGAATAGACAAGCTCCCGTTCAGTACACATCGGCCCAGACTTATAAGCCACAACGCCAGTGCAACGGATTCGAGCATGCTCCGACAGCGAGCTAAACTCAGTGTCATATGTTACTACTATCGCGATCGAAACTCAACACTTAAGATGACGACCACCAATTCATTCACTACATACAAACCAAGCAATTATGATGCCAAAATCGGCATAATTAACCATCCAACTCCCCGAACACGCATTCTTTGTTTCATTGTTTCTTTCATCCAAACCCCATGAATATCTTTTCATGAACAGTTCATCGCCCCCTCATTAGAGGCTTCTATGATTCGGTTTGTCCGGAGTGGTCTCCCTCCCCTCCCTCCTGATTCACTCCGGGCACAGTTTCATCCTCCTCTTGAGGAAGCGCAACAAGGCTCCGGATCCCCTCCCGGAGCCTTTTTTTGTTGCTTTATAACTGTTTTGGTGTTTTAAATATTGGGCAGGCTTGTGCTAACCCGGACTATTCATGAATACTGCCGCGCCCTCACTTGTTCCTTTGCCCGCAACGCATCCTTCGTCAGTCG
>CAJXNE010000096.1 GCA_913056285.1 uncultured Zetaproteobacteria bacterium
GCGGGCGCGGAAGACGGCAATAAAGGTCTCCTGCCCATGTGGATCAAGAATCACTTCACGTACGGGAACTGAGGTAAACGATTGCAGATCCTCTCCTGAACGCTGTGTTTCGGGATCAAAGCGACGAATTGATTCAATATCATCGCCAAACAGGTCAATACGCAGTGGCTGATCCTCTGTGGCAGGCCAGATGTCAAAAAGTCCGCCACGTGCGGCAAATTCGCCTACCGATAAGACGCGCTCTGTTGGCATCATGCCGGCTTCAGCCAGACGATCTTTCAGTGTGCTGATATCCAGCTGGTTCCCCACCTTTAGTTGCCATACATGTGTCGCGACAGACTCTGGTGGCGCAATGCGTTGTAACCATGCGGGCAGGGCTGTCAGCAAGATGCCTTGTGGGTTGGGGGTATGCAGCAGTCGACCTAATGTCGCGAAACGCTCACCAACAATGGTGTGGTGCGGTGAGACGCGATCATAAGGCAATACTTCCCAGGCTGGAAAACGCCACAACAGATCAGGCCGATCATGCAGGAAAAAAGCCAGCTCTTCGGCCAGCATGCGATAGCTGCGGACATCCGGACAGATGTAAACATGAAGGCCGGACTGCTGCGCTTTTTCAGCCAGCTGCCATGCCAATCCGACATGTTGAGAAGAGCGTTGAGGGGGAAGGGACGATGCTTGCATAAATTGGTGTCTAAGTTTTGATGAAAAAAATACAAGCATGAAATCAATGCTCTTATGATGCTTGTATCGTCTACAAAATAAAATAAATCTCTGATTTATTGCAGGTTTGCGACGCAACCTTGCACCTGCTTGTTACGATTGTCCTAATCCAGAGCCTTGAATAACAAGATAGCAAATACCGTCAACAGGAGAGAGCCTTAGCTCAGATCAATGTAGTATTCGATGTGGTATGGGTCGTTTTCCAACGTTTAGCTCGCTGTTTTGCGCGCAAGACAACCGCATCATCAAGTTTGAGACGCAACTGATCGCGTAATTGGATGGCCTGCTCCACACCGCCGACATCGATCTGTGAAACGATCTCCAGCCACATCAGTGCTGACTCATCATCCTGGGGTAACCACTTACCAGCATGAAGCACCTGGGCCCAGCGAAACTGGGCTTCCGGGAATCCCTTCTCGGCAGATTTTTGAAGCCATGCGGTCGCCTCTTTTTGATCCACATAGGTGCCATCTCCCTCTTCCAGCATCTGATAGAGGTTGAACATGGCACGCGAATCGCCTGCCGCTGCGGCTTGCGAATACCAGTAAAAGGCAACACTGGCATCACGCTTGTCTCCCATCCCATTATCGTACATCAGCCCCAGCATTAGCATCGACTTCACATCGCCAGCTTTGGCTGCATTGAGAAATAAGTTTCTGGCCTCTTCGTAGCGATGATGGTTATAGGCCATGGCGCCATCGGCATAATTCACAGGGTGACCGAGGAGGCCGGCAATCATCATCGTTGCAACAACCATGCTACTATTTAAAAACATGCTTCACCTCTGTTTTGTCCAGGTACTCTTTAAGGCCAGCCTGTTTCAGATCAACCTGGCTGACTGTCGGGCCCAACGGCCAGCTGACCTCGCCATTGAGGCTGGAGATCTCGACATCTGGCACATGCGCAAGCCTTGGGCTGACGGCAACGCCAACCACAATGTCCGCAAGCCAGCGTTGCCCATCTCTGCGAATATAGACCTGGGGCGCTGGCCCGAGTGAATCACCATATACATAGAGGTAGGCTTCGGCGATCACTTTGGCTTCGCGCATGTCGATACCATTATCGTAGCTGACCGCCGCAAGGTCCTTCTCAAGGATTCCTGCATGGAAGTCATCCTGTTCTCCACTGCTGTTGCAGGCGGAGACTGCCAGGATGGTCGACAGCCCTATAAATGGCATCAGCCGACGTTTCATGGCTGAGCGAGTGCCGCATGAATTGCTTGCTGCATCTTGCCGCTCTCCGGCTCGATACTGCTGGCAAAACTTTCGATCAACTTGCCATTACGGCCGATCAGATACTTATGAAAGTTCCATTGTGGATACTGACCTGAGGCAGCGGCGAGGCTGCTGTAAAATGGTGAGGCATTGCCAGCGCGGACATGTGATTTGGCAAACATCGGGAATTTCACATCGTAGGTCAGGCTGCAAAATGATTTTACCTGAGCCTCGGTTCCAGGCTCCTGATGGCCAAAATCATTGGATGGGAAACCGAGCACGATTAAGCCGTCTTCTTTAAAGTTACTGTAGAGTTTTTCCAGTCCTTCGTACTGGTGAGTGTAGCCGCAACGGCTGGCGGTATTGACGATCAGTAATACCTTGCCCTGATAGGCTTTACAAAGGTTAACCGGCTGATGTTCAACCAGTGTTTCTACGGTGTGATTCAGTAGTGCTGGACATGGTGTTTCTGCCAGTGCCGGGCTGGAAAGCATGAGAGTGAGCCATAATAGTTTGCGCATATCATTCTCCTTTGGGCGACGAAACTAGCGTCTGTATAGTAATTGTACAACTATTATTGCATATATTGTACAATGCCTGTATAGTGCGGCTTATGCCTACTCCTTCACCTGCTTCCTATAGTAAACAATTCCCTATTCGCCATGTGGCTCAGGTAACAGGTGTGCTGCCTGTGACACTGCGTGCATGGGAGCGCCGCTATGGCCTGATCAAGCCAGAGCGTACGCCCAAAGGGCATCGTCTTTATTCCGAAGAAGATATACAGACGGTTCATCAAATTGTCCGCTTGATTGATCAGGGGATATCAGTCGGTCGGGTTCGGCAGGCTTTATCCAGTACTGACAAGCAAGCCGATACAACATCGGATTGGCCGGCTTTTCGTAAGCAGTTGATGCGCCTGTTGAGTGAGCTCAATGCATTTCAGGCGTTGGCTGTATTGCGCCGTGCAGGTGAGTTGTATCCCTTGCATGCCTTGCTGGGGGAGTTGATTCGTCCGGTATTATTACAATTACAGGACTCAGAAGCATCAGGGCGATGGGCATGTCGATCTATATTGATGCAGGCAGTGCATTTGTACATGGATCAACGCAGCGCGGGTCTGGAAGTGAACACAAGAGCCCGCCCCATACTGATGAGTCGCTGCCTGGCATCGGGAGACGATTTGCAGGCACGGGTATTCGAATCCATAGCGCGCGAGGCCGGGGTGGATGTTCGGTGGACCGGTCCCGCGCCCAGCCCGCTTGCTTTTGTTGAGTTGTTGCAAGTTAGCGGGGCTGTAGGCGGCTTGCTTTGGGAAGATGCTGAGCCTGTTGAGCATTGGGAGGCACAGCTGCGGCAGTTGAAAGGTGCTTCTCCGGTTCCGTTCGCTGTGGCTGGTGATTTTTCATTGCGGCATGCAACACACTTACAATCTATGCTTGTGCCGATGCTGGCACAGGATGCCCTTGTGGCGATACAGACATTGCGTACGTGGCAATGAAAAAAGGAGGAATCATCATGAACCGTCGAACTTTCAAATTTATATCGGCAACGATGCTGTTATCGAGTGTGTCGTTCGCAGGCATCGCTTCCGCAACACCATCATTCTCCCGTCAAATTAATGCGGACTGCCGTACTTGTCATTTTCAGAGCATGCATGCTTTGAATAAGTTTGGACGTGATTTCAAAGCCAATGCTTTCCATCTCTCAGAACCGATGCAGGAAGCACTGAAAAAACATCGCAAGCATAAGATGAATCACGATGCAGACTAATCACGATGCAGGCTGATCATGTCGCAGGCTAATCATGTCGCAGACTAATGGGGCTGTGGGACGGCAAGCTCAGATGCATCAGCATGCATTGGTTTGTTTGCGTCGAGATTTGCGTCTGCATGATAATACAGCTCTGATTGCCGCTTTACGGCAAAGCCGCAGCGTCAGCGTTTGCTTTGTGCTGGATCCTGTGCAAACGGCTGAACATGACTGGCGCAGTAACCCCGGGCTGGCATTTATGCTGGAAAGCCTGGCGCTGCTTGATGATGAGTTGTCAGCCATTGGATCCGGTCTGATGATACTGCAAGGTAACCCCGTGGATGCGTTGGGGTCACTATTTGAGCAGGGCGACTTTGATGCCTTATATTTGAATATGGACTACACACCTTTTGCCATGCAACGCGATGCGCATCTCATGGAACTTTGCAACAATTCGGGCGTGGTCCTGCATGCCAGTCATGATGCTCTGCTGACGATTCCTGGTGAGGTTATGACGGGCGGCGGCACCCCCTATCAAGTGTTTACGCCATTCCATAAAGCTGCCGCCAGGATACCCGTGCCTGCACCACAGGCATTTTTACATGCCGGAAAACTGGCTCCTGTCTCCGCGTCGTATCGAAATATTTACCGCCAAACATTACAGGCGTTGAGAACTATCCCATCGCCAGTGGCTGCAGGTAGAGGCGGGGCGATGAAGGCGCTTGAGCAACTGGTTGAGATGGAAGATTACCAGCAGCATAGGGATGTTCCAGCACGCAATGCGACCAGTCATCTGTCAGTGCATCTTAAATTCGGCACATTGTCCGTGCGCGAAGTGTATCAAACAATATGTCTAAGTTTGCATGCAGAGCATCCACTACTACGCCAACTTTACTGGCGTGATTTTTTCAGCCACATTGCCTTTCACCACCCGCAAGTGTTCGGTTCGGCATTTCATCAACGCTTTAATGCCATTGAGTGGCGGCAGGATGAGCCAAATTTCAAAGCCTGGTGTATGGGCCAAACAGGCTTTCCTATCATCGATGCAGGCATGCGTGAGCTCAAGGAAACCGGTTTTATGCACAATCGCGTTCGCATGATTACCGCATCGTTTCTGGTCAAGGATTTGCATATCGACTGGCGTCGCGGCGAGGCATGGTTTGCTCGTCATTTGGTGGACTACGATCCAGCTGTGAATAACGGCAACTGGCAGTGGGCAGCATCCACAGGCTGTGATGCACAGCCCTGGTTTCGTATTTTTAATCCGTGGTTGCAGCAAAAGCGTTTCGATGCTGAATGTGATTACATCAAACGCTGGGTTCCTGAATTGATTGAATTTCCTGCATCGGTCATTCACCAATGGCATAAGCATTCTGTTGGTCAGCATGCCTATCCCCGCAGCATCGTTGATCACGCGACGCAGGCAAGGCAGGCAAAAGCGCTGTATAGCGCGGCCAATAACAAGGAGCGTCTGCAATGAGCATAAACACATGTAAGCCAAGATTAGTGGTAAGCCGGTGCCTCGGATTTGAGGCATGCCGATATAATGCTCAAATGCTCGCTGATGATCTTATTGAGCGGCTCAAAACCTGCGCTGAGATTATCACGGTATGCCCGGAAGCGGATATTGGACTTGGCACGCCACGTGCGCCTGTACGTCTGGTGAAGCAGGAGGGCGAAATTATCATGATTCAGCCCTCCACAGGTGATGATGTCAGCCAGGCCATGCATGCTTACAATCGCACGAAGATTGATGGATTTTCAGATATCGACGGATTTATCCTGAAAAATCGATCGCCATCATGCGGGCCCGCGGGTGTGAAGGTGTATGCCTCATCGGAGAAGGGTGCGACAGCCGAAAAAGGCGTGGGCTTGTTTGCCAAGGCTGCTATGGAGCGCTTCCCGTTTGCAGCCATTGAGGATGAGGGCAGGCTGAAAAACTTTCATCTGCGCGAAGCTTTTTTGATGCGCCTGTTTGCCTTTGCGCGGCTGCGCCAATTGATTGCCAGGCCATCAGTGTCCGGGCTGAGTACATTCCATGCCAGCCATAAGTTATTGATGATGTGCTTTCATCAAGAAATGATGCGTCAGTGTGGTCGCATCGCCAGTAACAGTGATGGACTGTCATTGGCTGAGATGGTTCAGCGCTATGCTGCTGTCTTTAGGGAGGCTTTGGCCCGGCAACCCAGGCAGAGCAATATCATCAATGCTCTCTATCATGGTTATGGCTGGATTTCTGAAGGCTTGTCAGCGGCTGACAAGAAACTGTTTCTTGATGCGGTGGAAGAGTATAGGGATGACCGGGTGACATTAGCGACCATGCTGCACCTGCTCAAATCTTATGTTGCACGTTTTGAGCATGAATATCTGGGATCCCAACACTTTCTGGAGCCTTATCCACGTACTTTATTTGATTTATCCGACTCAGGTCGATGAGATCGTTGCAGGCAACAGGGGTGTTGGATATGGATGACGATTTTACGACGTCTTATCGAATCGATCATCATGATTGCATTTATGATGAGGCAGGTGTTTGGCAAGCGGTTGATGAGCACCATCAGTCAGCAGATGGCTGCGGACTCACCAGTCTGAACGGTAAGTCAGTGTTCGAGCAATTCGGTGATCAAGAGACACGTATGATTTACGCTAAAATCTTCGAGCGTGTTCGGGCTTCGGGTCAAGCTGTTCATTTTCAGATTCATTGCGATGAACTGCAATTGATTCGTATTCTTGAAGTGTTCATTTTGCCTGTCGGCGACGGGCATTTAGAGGTCGGGTTCCGAGTATTGAAGGAGCAGGCAAGGGACGCTGCGCTGATTTTAGAGCGGTGCGGTGTAGATCAGCCTTTTATTACAATGTGTAGCTATTGCGGCGATTTGAAAGATAGCAATGGAAATTGGCAAACTTTGGAGCAAAAAATAACCAGCATCGATCTCTTCAGTGACGCCAGCCTGCCTCAAATCAGCCATGGCATCTGCCCTGATTGTGCCGAGAATTTTCTTGCCAGTATCCGTGCTTTACGAGAAGCTGCATAACATGCTTATGCGATTAAGCATGTTACGTTTTCCGCTGCTGTTGCTGTTTGCAGTGTTGATGGGTGGTTGTACAGGTATTCCAGCCGGCATCAAGCCTGTGCAGTCCTTTGAATTACAGCGCTATCTCGGAAAATGGTATGAAGTTGCCCGGCTCGATCATTCTTTTGAACGCGGTCTCAATCGTGTGAGTGCGCAATATTCGTTGCGTGAGGACGGTGGCGTAAAAGTTGTTAATCGCGGTTGGGATGTTGAAAAGAAACAGTGGAAGCAAGCGGTTGGTAAAGCGTATTTTGTCCGCAATGGCGAGGAAGGCTATTTGAAGGTCTCTTTTTTCGGACCTTTTTATGGTGCTTATGTCATTTTTTCGTTGGATGCTAATTATCAATATTCATTTATTGCAGGACCCAACAGGGATTACCTCTGGCTTCTTTCGCGCACACCGGTGGTATCTGCATCGGTGATGCAGAGATTCAAACAACAAGCCGGGGCATTGGGCTTTGATGTAACTAAGTTGATCGTGGTTACGCAGCATTAGATTAACAGGGGGGGCTTCTATGATTCGCATTGTATATGTAAGTGTCGCAAACAAACCTTTTGAGGAAAAGGCACTTCTTCAATTGCTCGCTAAATGCAGAGCCAGCAATACCGAGCGACAAATATCGGGGCAGTTAATCTATAGTGATGGAACCTTTATGCAGGTGCTGGAGGGGCCGGAAAAAGAGGTCGATGATACATACGCACGCATCAAAAAGGATACCCGACATAATAATATAACCTTGCTTGAACGCAGTAGTATTGATGAACGACAGTTTCCAGATGGAGTATGGGATTTAAATCGTTCAATCGTAAGCAGCTTGAACAAATTCAAGGCTATAACTATGAGTTCGATGAAGATGTGAGAGGGGATAACCCATTCACTAGCCAGTTGTTTGTTTCCAAGTTGATGGAGCATGTGAAAAATCAGTATGTAGCTGAAATATCTGGTGAGAGAGCCGCGTTACATCAGGTTGACACATCGCTTATTGGATACCTGAACAAAGTGGTCAACTATACCGTGTTGGTGTTGGCTTTGCTGATGGCCTTTGTGGTGTTTTGCGGCGTTATTGAGATTGCATCTGAGCTTTATAACATTATCAAAAACTCACCTCTATTGCTGCTTAGCATAAACGGAATTACATCAACATTTTCTTCGTTTTTAGCGGTACTGATTGCCATTGATATCTTCATCAATATTTCACTATATGTGCGTAAGCATATGATTGCTGTACGTTTGGTGGT
>CAJXNE010000097.1 GCA_913056285.1 uncultured Zetaproteobacteria bacterium
ATTGCGATCAGAACGATCCGGGCGTTGTCTTTCCTGACGCGGTTGCGGCTGATCCTTGATCAATAATGGCTTATCACCCTGCACCATTTTAGCCAGAGCCGCAGCAATCTCGTTGGCAGGCACATCATGTTCCTGGCGATATTGTTCAATAATCTCGGTGAATAATTCCAGTCCCTCGCCAGAAGCCAGCGTTTCGCTAATGCGTTCCTTGAATTCGGCGATGCGTTTATCATTGATTACTTCGGCTGTTGGCATCTGGAACTGCTCAATACGTTTTTTGGTGGCTCGTTCTATGGCATAGAGCATGCGTTTTTCGCGCGGCGAGACAAACAGAATCGCATCGCCCTCGCGTCCTGCCCTGCCGGTGCGGCCAATCCGGTGAATATAAGATTCGGTATCGTGCGGAATATCGTAGTTAATCACATGTGAAATACGTTGTACATCCAGCCCGCGCGCCGCCACATCGGTCGCCACCAGAATATCGAGATGGCCTTTCTTTAATCGATTCACGGTCGCTTCCCGCTGTTTCTGGGCGATATCGCCATTGAGCGCCGTAGCTGCATAACCGCGCGATTCCAGTTTGTTGGCCAGCTCTTCCGTGGCTGTTTTGGTGCGCACAAAGACAATCACGCCATCAAAGGGTTCTGCTTCCAGAATGCGGGTCAGTGCATCAATCTTGTTGCGCCCGCTGACCATCCAGTAACGCTGGCGAATCGTTTCGGCAGTCTGCTCCTTCACCTTAATCGTAACCTGCTCAGGATGATTCAGATGCTGCTGGGCAATCTTGCGAATCACTGGCGGCATCGTGGCCGAAAACAGGGCGACCTGACGATTATCCGGTGTCTGCTCCAGAATCCACTGCACATCGTCAATAAAGCCCATGCGCAACATTTCATCCGCTTCATCGAGCACCAGCGCCTGCAAGTTGCTCAGCTTGAGCGTCTTGCGGCGCATATGATCCATCACCCGCCCCGGCGTACCGACCACGACATGCACACCGCGTTTGAGTTGGCGCAGTTGCACATCATAACTCTGGCCGCCATAAATCGGCAGCACATTAAAACCCTTCAAATGCCGGGCATAGGTTTTGAATGCTTCAGCCACCTGAATCGCCAACTCGCGCGTCGGTGCCAATACCATCACCTGCGGTGTTTTTTGACTCAAATCAATACGAGAGAGCAGGGGTAAAGCAAAAGCAGCTGTCTTGCCGGTGCCGGTCTGCGCCTGCCCGACCACATCCTTGCCTTCCAATAACAATGGGATCGTCTGGGCCTGAATCGGCGACGGCGCTTCATAGCCAGCGTCCTGCACTGCCCTGTGTAGTTCGGGGAGCAAATTCAGTTCAGCAAATGTGGAGGCTGATTGACTGTTTTTAGTGTGTTCGATTGATGTCTGTTTATCTGATATCTGTTTGTCTGATGTCATTGGGATATTATACCTGCGGAAGTTACCGGTCGACATGCTGCCTGCATCTCCATTAAGAAACCATGAGCAGAGGGAAGATTAATCTTTTTTGTCTTCCTCGTCTTTCTTCGCTTTCTCATCGTCATCGCCGGTTACACCATCATAAATCGCACCGCCCACCTTGAATGGCACTTTAACCACTTCAACGCCGACATCTACTGCCGTACTGACTGCAGTAGCAAGACAACCGCTTAAAGAAAATACAAGGATAAGGGAAAATACAATATGTTTCATGGATGGAAATATACCATAGTGGTTAGATCGTGGCACCTTAAAACCCGTTATTCACATTACCCCAAAACCTTATCACGCCGCCTATCGCAACACATTGATCGAGTTTTTTTTGGCCGCCTCCGTTTCGGATGCATGCTCGGCATGCATGCGTGCAATAGCCAATGGCTCCCTGCACTTGCGCTGCGCCAGCTTGAGCTGATCCATGGATGCATCCACGAGATGGAGCATGCCTTCACATGTTGCAGAGAGTTTCGATGTCAGCCGGCCATACACGCAGGTAAGCTGCAGTGTACGCGAACCTGCTTCGGGACGATAGCGCGAAAGGGTTTCATCCATCAGTCTGCGATACTGACCAAAGAGAATCGCATTGATGATCGGTTGATGATCAAAAAACCAGATTGATCCGGTCCAGAGATAGGCCCACCAGTAATGGCGTGCCAGATACCATGGCACGCCATCGAGGAATTTCTGATAGATCGCCATTACAGGCGCTTCAGCCCATGCCGATCGTGGCCCTGATCAGCTCCCGGAAGCTGCCAGTGCCTGATCGATATCGGCGATAATGTCATCGATATGCTCAATACCGATGCACAGGCGAATCATGTCCGGGGTGACACCGGCTGTTTCCAGTTCAGTCTCAGTCAGCTGACGGTGGGTCGTCGATGCCGGATGTGCTGCCAGCGATTTGGTATCGCCGATATTGACCAGCCGTTTAAACAAGCCAAGCGCATCGTAGAATTTCACAGCCGCATCGAAACCACCTTTCACGCCGAAGGTCAGCAGTGCAGATGGCCGCCCGTTGGTATATTTCTGTGCCAGTTCAAAGTAGGGAGAGTCTTCAAGCCCAGCGAACTGAACCCATTCGACCAATGCATGCGACTTGAGATGTCTGGCCACCGCAATGGCATTGTCGCAATGACGTTCCATGCGCAGCGGCAACGTCTCCAGCCCCTGCAAAATCAGAAATGCATTCATCGGACTGATGGCCGATCCGGTGTTGCGCAGCGGCACCGTACGCGCTCTGCCGATAAAAGCCGCTTCGCCAAGGGCCTCGGTATAAACCACGCCGTGATAGGAGGGTTCCGGCTCATTGAGCATCGGGAAGCGCCCGGCATGCTCAGCCCATGGGAATTTACCCGAATCGACAATCATACCGCCCAGCGAGTTGCCGTGGCCTCCGATATATTTGGTCATCGAATAGACAACAATGGCTGCACCATAATCGATCGGACGAATCAGCGCGGGCGCTACAGTGTTGTCCACAATCACCGGTACACCATGTCTGTCCGCCATGGCGCAGATGGCCTCCAGATCGACAATATTGCCAGCAGGATTGCCGATTGATTCGCAATAGACCGCCGAGGTTTTATCATCGATCAGTTTCTCAAGCGCCTCGGGCGTGTCGTTTTCGGCAAAACGCACCTCAATACCCTGACTTGGTAACATGTGAGCAAACAGGGTGTAGGTGCCGCCATAAAGCATCGGTATGGTAACAATATTATTCCCCATCCGGGCAATGGTCTGAATAGCATAGGTAATTGCAGCAATACCGGCACTGGTGGCCAGCCCTGCAATGCCGCCATCGAGTTCGGCCAACCGTTTTTCCAATACATCGGCAGTCGGATTCATGATCCGGGTATAGATATTCCCCGGCACAGCCAGGTTGAATAAATCAGCGCCATGTTGGGCATTGTCGAATTCATAAGCGACCGTTTGATAAATGGGAACTGCCACTGATTTTGTCGTCGGGTCGGTTTCGTATCCGGCGTGAATGGCAATTGTTTCTGGTTTCATATTATCTCCTTGGTGGTGTATTGCCCGCCTGTATTCGCGGGTGTGAAAAATCAGTGTGTTCGTAGACCAGACCCAGCCAGTTGTTGACGATCGACTTGGCTGTATCGCGCCATGTATTATCGAGCAGCGCCGTGATCTGCTGCTCGGGGAATGGCGGCATCGTGCATCCCCCCTCTTGGGCTACGATAAGGCTTGCCCTGTAATGATCAAGCAAGGCAGCAGCATCGCTCTGGAAATAATGTTCGGGAAATGGCGGGTATTCACTGCGTTCGCTGACAAAGAAACGGGCCACTTCGCGTTTGTATTCTTTCAACAGGCTATTGGTGTCATATTCGGGGTGCCCCTGAAAATAGACGATACTGTATTGATCCGGGCTGACAGCCATGTGAACGCCGGCTGTTTCACTTTCGATCAGTATCGTGAGTCCGGCGCGCTCCAGCGCATCACGATGCACGGCGTTAAAACGGGAATGCGGTACATCAAAGCGGGTGTTGATATCGCGCAATAAAGGATGCTCTTGCTGCACAATCCGGTGCGGATAGACGCCCCATAATTTGGCGGGCATGGGCTTGCGCTCAATGTGGTAAAGCATTTTGACCAGCGCATGGGTGGCCAGACAAGAGCATAATATCGGCACATGCAGTTGCTGCGCCCAGTCAACTATTTCCTGGAGAGGCTCCCAGAATGGCTCCTGATCCAGCGACGGGTTGCTGACATTGGCACCGGTAATCACCAGTGCATCGAGTCCTGTTTGTTGAATTTCAGCGATGCCCGGATAATAGCTATCGATATAGGCGCGGGTTTCATCGCTTCGTTCCAGACCGGGCACTGTAAACGGGTGTACGAAAAACTGGGCAATCTGGTTGCAGCTGCCAACCAGACGCATGAACTGCATTTCTGTCGCCACCAGTGCTGCATCCGGCATCATATTGAGCAAGCCCACATGCAATTCGCGAATATCCTGTTGAAGCCCTTCTTCCAGTGACAGCACTTTTTCACCGCGCTGGCGCAGCTTTGCGAATGCAGGCAACGATGAATGAGCAACCAGCGGCATACTTCCCTCCTTCCTAACCCAGCATAGCCAGAACCAAACAGAAAAACCTTGAACCACAGAGTACACAGAGAGCACAGAGAAGGTCAAAATCTTTATGTTGTTTTTCTCTGCCTTTCCTCTGTGCTCTCTGTGGTAAAAATATTTGAGAGACTAGAATTCTGACGGGCTTATAGCAATTATGATTTACTGGTTCGCGAAGAAGATAAAGGCTAGCAAAACCGCGTAGTCATCCCCGGCCAGAATAATAGCTATCGCACATTAAAAACTCCATTCGAGTTCCGAATAGATCCGATCATTGGATGCAAACTGACCGAAAAAACCGCCACTGCCGCTGATGATATCCGCACCCAGCGTACCAACCAGATTATCGCTGAATTCATAGCTGACTTTGGGGCGGGCCAATAAACCACCATCATCAAGATCGGCCAGCAACAGGATTTCCGGCTTCAGTTTTTCATTCATATAATCGGTAGCAATGCGCAGGCTGGCGAAATTGGGCGAAGTCCCCAAACTACTATCCACTATCGGCTCATTAAAAACCTGACGACCGAACAATTGCACCCCGTAAGTCCAGTTGGAACGGGTATAATCCACCGCAAGCGCCGCATTGAGCGTCGTTCTTCTCACCACGGATTGATTCCAGACCAGCGCGGTTGTGTTGATTCCTTCGCCGAAATTCACCGCAACCTCGCCACGCACGACAAATGCACCGAAGGCATTGGAGAACGATCCACCCGCCGTATGCATACGCAAGTGGCGCAGCTGCATGGTCAAAGTCCTACCAGTCAGCTGCTTGAACAGATTGGGGCGATCATTCCAGCCATAGTAATAGTTCAGCGACAGATCCCAGCCGCGCACATTGGCACGCCAGGCAAAGCCCAGTTCAGTATTCTTCAGCGACCAGTTGGGCTGCTCCGGTGCCAGTGTGCGCAGACTTATACCGGGCGGAGCAGACGGTAATGCAAAGCCCCAGCGTGAACCGGCAGGCGCAAACTCGGCGGGTCTGGCATCGGGCACAACAACAAATTCAAACTCGTTCTCGGAACCGCCGATATCGGCATAATAATTTAACCGTGCAGACCACAAGCCGATGCGGGAATCGAGAAAGTCATCGAGGATAAATTCGCGCAGATCGAACGGATTGATGATATCGAGCATGCGGATACCATCGGTCTTACCCCAGACAATCTGTTGCTGACCGATGCGCAAATCATAATCATCCGCACCGTACAGCAGATAGGCCTCCTTGCTCTCAATGCGGGTGCGGTAATGCTGTTTGATACCTGCAGTCAGATCCGTGGTGTTGGTCGGATTCACATCCATAGCGGCGTCATACCATGCCAGCGCCCTGCCCCGGAACTCCCACCCCTTGCCCAGCACTGCTTCCGGCTTCAGGTCAAGCCGATTCTGGATTTTATCGAAACGTTTCTCACCGCTGACAAAATATGCCGTCTCGTTTTTCACCGCACCGTGCATTGTCCACTCAAATGCACTCACAGGAAAAACAACAAGCGACTCACCACAGAGGACACAGAGCGTATAGAGGAAAACCTTTTTACATGTTCTCAACATACGCTGTATCCACCGAAAGGCGTCATTCCCCCGAAAGTGTAAATGGCGTGGACGGAAATGGAGCAACCCTGAGGATACACAGTGGATTCACACCCGTTCGGGAATGTCATGCTTTATTCCATTGCCTGATTTCATGTTGCTTTTGCGCGGAGCAGCACCGGGAACAGATAACAACTGGCCAGATAGCAAATAGCCATGGAACCAGCCACAAGAGCCCCGAGTTTGACCTGTGGATAGAGATGCGCCGTGAGCAGCACCAGAAAACCGCCGATCACCACCAGCGCATTGAACAGCAGTGCGCGGCCCGTATCTTCATTGACCGCAGCAATCACCGCAGCGTGATCGGACTGCGTCCGCGAATAAAGCCGGAAGCGGTATAGATAATGGATGGCGAAATCCACCCCGATGCCGAGTGCCATGGCACCCGTGATGGCCGTGCCGATCTCCAGCGGCAGGCCGAACAGACCCATCATGCCGTAAATCACCACCACCGAAATCGATACCGGCAACAGCGCCAGCGCTGCATCGGCCAGACGGCGGAACATGGCCAGGCAGAGCAGAAAAATGAATACCAGCGCCAGGATTAAGGATTGAATCTGACCGGTAATAACCAAATCGGAAAAGCGGTAATTGGTATAGGCCGTGCCGGCCAGCTTCATCGTGGCATGCGGGAACCAGACGCGCGTCCCCTGCGTCAGCATATCCACCAGACGGGCGGCATCGGCGCTGCTGTCGTTTTTCAGATTGATGCGGATATGCGCCTGTCTGTAATCGGAGGTCACCATGGAATCAAAATCATCCGGCGCGCCGGAAAACGAATAGAGCAACAAATACTGCGCCGCCAGATCAGAGCTGTCCGGCACCACACGAAAACGCTGTTTACCCTCATGCATCACCTTGTTCATCTCGGACTGGAATTCGGCAATGGATGACGAATCACCGACTACAGGATCCGCTTCCACGGCGGCCTGCAAACGGCTCATGCCAGCCAGAAATGACGGGCTTAACACTCCGTCCTGCACGCCCGTATCCAGCATCACATCGAGCGCATTGGTGCCGGAAAAATGGGCGTTTAAGGTATCATCGGCCAGACGAATCGGGTCGGAGGGATGAAATTCAGACACCAGCGAGGAATTCACCTGCATCTGTGACAAGCCATACGTCGAGCCCAGCATCAGCACGGCAAATATCATCAGAATGCGTTTTGGATGTTGCAGCACCACGCGGGTCATCCATGACAGATAGCCGGAAAACGCCAGTTTATCGAGCGCTTTTTCACGATGCGGTAGTACGGACTCAATGGCCGGCACAAACAGAATGGTAATGATAAAGGCGTAGATAATGCCGGCTGCTGCAAACAGGCCGAAATAACGCATCGGCAATAAATCGGAGGTCAGCATGGCCAGAAAGCCAGCCGCCGTGGTCAGCGTCGTCATCAGAATCGGGGCGGCCATGCCGGTCATGCCGCTGATAATCGCCTGCTGTTTGACCACCGTTGGATCACGCCCTGCTTCCACCCGGATATGGGTCAGCAAATGCACCGAATCAGCAATGCCGACGGCCAGAATCAGGATGGGCAGCAGTGTTGTGACCGTATAAACAGGAATGCCTGCCGCCGCCATCGTGCCCAGCATCCATAATTCGGACAGCACCACCACGGCCAGCGGAATCAGCACCCCGCGTATATTGCGGAACGACAGAAACAGTAATAGCGCCAACAGAGCCAGAATCATCGGCTGCATCTGCTTCATATCCTGCGGCATATACACGCCGAATACGCCCTCAATAATCGGCCTGCCGGTAATCAGG
>CAJXNE010000098.1 GCA_913056285.1 uncultured Zetaproteobacteria bacterium
CCAGTCATGATATTCTATCCTGATTTGTAACGATTTATTTTACTGCTGAATTGTCCGGTGCCTGCGTTAGAACATGCTCATATAAATAGTAAGCTATGCTTCTCCGCCTTGGGCTGGAACACATCCATGCGCGTTAACGCTGTGTGTCGATTCGGGTCAGTCCACGTTGCAGTGTTATCGCCGATTGCAATACCGGCAGCATAAGCGCGGCCACCTGGCCTTCGCCAATACTGCGTTTGAGTTTAACCAGCGGTTCCAGCCCCAGTTCTTCCAGCACTTCCTTGTGACCGGGATCATCGGAAACATGGCTGGCCAGCATCCAGCCGGCAATGCGAACATCCCATGCAATGGCTGCCAGCGCAGAGGTAGCGGAAGCGATGCCATCGAGCAGAACCGGTACGCCCTTGTGAGCAGCGGCGCGGTAAAGTCCGGCCATCGCGGCCATTTCAAGACCGCCTAACTCTCTGAGGAGGTCGTGCGAGGGAGTGCCGGTGGCGCGAGACTTGGCACGTTCCACTGCTATCAATTCATTGGCATAAGTTTCCGGATTACTACCCGGGCAGACATTTAAAGCCTCTTCCGGAGAAAGGCCGATAAGCTCTGAAATGATTGCGGCGATGGAAATCCGATTGCCTGATGAAATAGAGCCGGCAATCAGTAAATTAGCACCTGCTGCAATACAGCGATTGGCCATTTCTTCACCAATACCGACGATTTCCCAATAATCCTCCTGACTCATGGCAGCTTCGGTAGTGATATCTGCCGTGCCTGTTGTGCGAACTTTGGCATGCTCGACGGCATCAATGTCTGCCAGGCTACCTGCCACGCCTACATCGACAATGTGTAAGCTGCTGTCTGCCTGCCGACACAGGCTTGCAATCACAGAATCATCGGCAGCAGCATCGTGAATGCGTTGACTTGTGGCGATATCCTGATGACAGTCCATACCGATGCTGACGCCATGATCTGCGGCAAATAGAACAGTAGCCGCCTTGATTGAATCCGGAACTTCCTTATCCTGGCGTTTGGCAAACCACAAGGCGGTACTCTCCAAACGGCTTATGCAGCCACTAGGTTTTAATAGAGCACTGTGATGATTCTGCTCCGGGTGGATGGACGGAATTTCGATCATCAAAGCCCCCTCGTGCCGAGAAGCTGATATCTCGCGCTAATACTATTATAGACCATTATTGCCAGGGTGAAAGTGCTAATCATACGATTTAACCAAAGCCTTGATAGATGCCGGCTCAACATGTTCGGCCACGAAAGCATCACCGATTTGATGCAATAACACGTAGCGAATCCGGCTGCCGATATTCTTTTTATCATGCCCCATGGCATTTAACCATGCTTCGGCGCTGAATTGAGGAATAGTTGTCGGTAAACCGGCCTGTTCATAACACCTGCATATTTGTGCCTCAATGCCGTTGGCCGCATATCCCAGTTGTTCGGATAAACGGGCTGCCATCAGTGTGCCCATCGCTACGGCTTCGCCATGCAGGAAGGTTGTATAACCGGTCATTGATTCGATGGCATGGCCAAAAGTGTGCCCCAGATTCAGCAGTGCGCGCATACCCTGTTCGGTTTCATCCGCCATCACCACTTCAGCTTTATGGCGGCAGCAGGCATGAATCATGGTTGACAGTGCGGGGCCGTCCAGATGCAGTGCATCGTCAAGGTGCTGCTGCATCCAGTCGAAGAATGCAGCATCCCTGATTAAGCCGTATTTAATGGCTTCGCCAAGCCCGGCCCGGATTTGGCGCATATCCAGCGTATTCAGTACAAGCGGATCAATCCACACCAGTTTGGGTTGATAAAAAGCGCCAATCATATTTTTGCCATGCGGATGATTGATGGCGGTTTTTCCGCCCACGCTGGAATCCACCTGCGCCAGCACAGTGGTCGGAATCTGAATAAACGGGATACCTTGCCGATAACAGGCTGCCGCAAAACCGGTCATATCGCCCACCACGCCGCCACCAAGCGCCAGCACTGGCTCATTGCGCGATAAGCGCGCATCCATCAGCGCATCCATGATCAGGCTGAAACTGTTCATGGTTTTATAGCATTCACCATCATCGAGAATACATTCGGACACTTGCCAGCCAGCCAATTCCAAAGCGCTACGCACCTGTTCCATATACAGCGGCGCAATGGTTACATTGCTGATTACCATACAACGGCTGGGCGCATCAAACAGCGTAGACATGGTTTCTCCGAGTTTAGACAGGCAACCCGGCTCAATATGAATATCATAAGAACGCGAATCGAGATCAACGCGGTAAATCTGTGCTTGATTGGTCGTGTCAGACATGCGCCAACTCTGACATTTTCGCACTCATCATAGAAGCCGGAAAAATTCATGCTGTGTTGTGAAAAAGTAATGTTCCATATTTATGATGACTTCGTAAGAAGGCACCATCGTTGAGTAACATGAAACATACAACACGTTAGAGCGGATATTATTGTGATATCACATCGCGAAGCAGGCGAAAAAGACTGCGGGCTGATTTTGGCGCTTTGTTTTGCAGCAGTTCCTTGTTGGCATTGCGCACCAGTTGACGAATCTGGCCGGCATCGGCTTGCGGATATTCCGCCATAAATTCGGTGATGGCCGTTTGACCTTCAGTAATGAGGCGATCACGCCAGCGTTCAGTGCGATGGAAATTTTTATCCAGTTCGTCTTTTCTGCTACCGAGTTCGGCACACGTTTGCTGTAACGATTCGGTATTGATCTGGCGCAGCATTTTACAGATGAGTTTGAATTGTCGTTTCTCAGCACCATGCTTCATGGATTGAACATCCATCAATGCCTGAAATAAGTGGTGCGGAATATCCATTTTTCCCAGTGCAATCGCATCGAGCGAGGCCAGTTGTTTGCCCAGTGCCAGCAGCGCCTGAATTTCACGCTTCTGCTGGCTCTTGTTCAGCCGTTCGACGTTTTCGAATTTTTCATAATCCTCATCATGGGTGTCATACATGGCGCGAAGTGTAGCGGGGCATATTGGAGCTGTCTTTTACAGAATAATCCGGCCCGGATATGTGCGTAGCTTATTTGTCATCGCTGACATCACTGAATAGACCATGTGGCATGGCGACAAGTACAGAGCAGTTTGCATGGCGTACTACACGCTCTGCAGTCGAACCAATCAGAAGATGCTCCAGCCCGCCCTGGTGACCGTGACGTCCAATCAAAATCAGGTCGGCTGGCAGTGATTCTGCAAACTTGCAGATGGTTCGTGCAGGTTCGCCACTGGATTCTTCCAGGTGCATGACAAGGGGAAACCCGGCCTCTGTCGCTTGTTCTTTCAATCGCCTGTTTGCACCCTTGAGCATCGCTTCATTGATCTCATTGACAGGTGCGACAGGGATCATGTCCGTTTCGAAGTAGACGGCAGCCTCTATCACATGCAACAGGTGAACCTCGGCATGCTGCAAGGCCGCCAGTGCGCCTGCGCGACGTAACGCTTCACTGGATTGCTCGGAGAAGTCTGTCGGTACCAGAATTTTACCATGTTTGATCATGAGAACCTCCGTTGCTGTCTTGGTAACCCTAGTCTAGCAGATCAGAGGTGATTTGTGTAAAAATCTTGAGTAACAAAATGACGGATTCTATCATTTTGTTACTCAATCGTTGGGTAGTTGTAACGCGACTTGAGTCGTTATTCAGCTCAAGCAACACATCATGTTATCAATTCGTACAAAGGCAGGAACAACCGGCCTGGGTGGATACTCCGAATCAAGAATGCAGGAAAGTGATTTGGATGATCTCCAGATCGCATGGTGAGCGCCACGGATGGCTCGAATTACAAAAAAATCAGGATAGATGTTTGGACGGCTGCAAGCCGCCCGCAGGGTGACACCAATTATAGTAATAGCACAATAGTCCGATAAATAATGTCATCGGAGGCTATTATGCAGAAAAAAGCATATTCGTACATTCGTTTTTCCACACCAGAACAGATCAAGGGCGATTCCCTTCGCCGTCAACTTGAAGGTTCTCGGCAGTGGGCTGACGAGAATGGTTATGATCTGGACACTTCATATCGCGACCTTGGTGTCAGTGGTTACAAAGGTGCCAATCGTACCGAAGGATCATTGAAGAATTTTATCGACCTGATTCATCAGGGTCATATTGATACAGGCTCCGTGCTGATTCTGGAATCACTGGATCGCCTCTCCCGTGAAGAGCTGACCAAATCTCTGAACCTGTTTATCAGTATCCTCTCTTCTGGCATCAAAATCGTAACATTGGCTGACCGTCAGGAATATACGGCTGATTCCATAAATAATATCGGAAATCTTGTGATTTCATTGGTGTCTATGGCTCGTGCCCATGAAGAGAGTCAGATGAAATCAATCCGTGCGCGCGCATGTTGGAAAGCAAAAGTAGCCAATGCCCATAATAAAAAGCTTTCCCGCTTCTGTCCAAACTGGCTTAAGTACAATGACGAGACAGAATCTTTTGATATCATCGAGGAACGTGCAGAGCTGATCCGCGATATTTTCCGTAAAACCATCGCAGGGATGGGGCAAGGTCGTCTTGCTAAAGAGCTTAACGAGAGAAATGTGCCATCATGGGGCAGAGCCAATGGCTGGCATGAGTCCTATCTTCAGAAGCTTTACCAGAACAGGGCATTACTTGGTGAGTTTCAACCATACACACACAATAATGGTATTCGCACACCACTGGGCGAAGTTATTCAGGATTATTATCCGGCTGTGCTTGAAAGTGATGTGTTCCATGCTGCACAAACGGCAAGAAAACAGCGCACACAAACTCGTGGACGGCGAGGGACGAAGTTTTCAAACATCTTACAAGGCATGTGTTACTGCACCCACTGCGGTGGGACAATGCGTTACTTGAATAATACCTACAAAGGTAGGGAGTATCTTTATCTGACTTGTAGCCATGCAAAGCGAAAATTGGGATGCACTCACAGCAAGTATTACCCTTATCAACAAATAGAGGCGCTCGTACTATATACTGTGGCCGAGCAGGTGGACTGGTTTTCAGTCGTGGCAGGAATAAAAACCAATCTGGCTGAGATGAAGCGAAAGCAGGCATCTCTATTGTCTCAACTGGACGATTCAGAGAGCCGTGCAAGCCGTTACGCTGGATTGTTCGAGGTAGCCAGTGGTGATGCTATTAAACTCGCTCAGAATCGTTATTTGAAGGTTCTGGATGAACAAGCTGAAATCAGGAATGAGCTCAAAGCCATCGAAGGTAAGATTGCCGAACACACCAAGCCGGATGCCAATGAAATTCATGCAAAAATCGAACATGCAATTGAAAGGTTACGAAAAGAGGAAGACCCGCATGAGCTGTTTGAATTGAGAGCAACGATCAATGCTGCCTTACGTGGTTCGGTGAAACTGATTTTTGGTGGCCATCAGGACAATGAATTCTCAGTTCATTATTCAATCAATAACGGGAAAGAAAAAGTAATGGTTGATGGTGATAGGGCGATGAAAATCATGGGTGGCTTTGCGATCGGACACGAAAAGCTTCAAATGATGAATCTCAATGAGGATCGGCTGGAACTTGAGCGGCAGAAAAAAGGTATTCAGCCGAAGATTATTAGTCTCAAGGATTTCTATGCACAAGATGTGAAAACAATTATAGATAGCATGCCAAAACCCTTCAGGTTTGAACGAACCGTTTGTAAGGAATTGCTTTAACAATCACCCTTGCCAGCAAGTTTAAAGAAAGTGCCAGTAACTATTTTTAGGTCATATCCGAATGCTCAATTTTTGTTGAAAATAAGGTTTCCACACTTGCCGGAAATTCACATATTCATGTGTCAGAAAAAGTTTTTACTGATCCGACCATGATTCAAATAAGGGTTCAAAAACCTTCTGATCTCGTTCACTAAAGCTGGACACCATCTCCTTAACTCTACCTTGCGATTTAGGGGTGTTGGATGCACGCTTAAGTACATAGCTACCCAGCAATATTTTCATTCTTGTCTCTTGTTTGCGTTTATCATTTCTGATGATGTTTTTGATGTTCTGCTTTCTTGCCATGAGCCTTTTTTCAGTTTGTTCAATTTTCTCTAGCTGTAGTTCTCTTTTGGTCTTGTTCATAGATGCCTCCTAAAATAGGGGCAAGACGCTATCAGCCGCCTATCTGATTTCTAAACCGGTTTGGTTGCAATATTGAAATCTGGTAAAATAATAAGAATGAAACAGGTTGAAGCCATAGAAAACACCCTCGGAGAGCGCACTTATACATCACTGCGTGATGGTGCGGCCTACGGCGTTAAAATCAGAACCACAGTCAAATTCAAAGGCACATGCTGAAATGGATTGCCAGCAAACCCATTTCCACATGCAGATCATTAAGCGAAGCGAAGGCCGCAACGCTGTTGCTGCTTCTTCATATCGTGCTGCCGAAGCTATGTTCGATACGCGTACTGGCACTCATTTTGATTTCAGTAAATCCAATAAGGAGGTTATTGGTTTCTCTGAAATCATGGCTCCGAAAGGCACGCCAGTAGTATTGCTTGATCGGGAAGCATTATGGCAAAATGTAGAGCTGGCTGAAAAACGAGCCGATGCCCAGTTGTGCCGAGAGTTTGATGCGGCAGTGCCAATGGAATTGACCAAGCCACAGCAAATAGACTTAATGAAGGACTTCTGCCAATCATCCTTTGTTGATAGCGGCATGATCTGCGATATCAATATGCACGACAAAAAAGACAACCCTCATTTCCATACCATGATCACGATGCGCGATATTGATCCATCGGCTGAATTCGGCTTTGGTAATAAAAATCGAAAATGGAACAGCAAAAACCTTGTTGATATCTGGAGGCATAACTTTGCTGACTGCATCAATAAGCATCTGAAACTGGCTGGCAGCCCTGTCAGATACTCTTGTGAGACGTTAGAAGCCCAAGGGATAGACAGGGTTGCTCAAATCCATGTAGGGCCGGCAGCGGAGGCTATAGGCGAACGTGGTGAACCATCGTGGAGAGTTGAACAGAACAGCAAAATCATAGACTTCAATCAGGCATCGTCCAAACTGAAAGCCATAAAGGCAGAGGTAGCCAAGGCCAGTACTGAGAAAGAAGAAAAACTGAAGAATAAAGCCGCACATGCAGAAGCCCTTGAAATAGAGACACAGCGCCATCGCTCAATCCAGAAGTATATTGAATTGCTTGAGCAGCTTGATGGGAAACTGGATAAACACAGCCAATGGATTGAGATGAAGGATTCTGCATCTTCATTTCCAGAGGCCGAGCATCGCTGGAAGCATGTCGGCTCTGTCCTTCGTGAATCAATACGGACAATCGTGCAATCAATCAGAACGGCAATAGCTGAGTATATGGATGATTATGGCCGTGACCTTAAAATAGATGCCACTGGCGACGGTATAAGTGGTGGACTGAGCGGTGTCAGTGGTGAGCCGAGTGCTGGTGCTGGCGGTAATGAAATGGATGATGACGTTGAAATCAATGCCCCTTAATGTCGGCTAACGATATTTTGCATCAGTTGCCAACGCCGAGGTTTGACCGTATTTGGCCAAATTACTCACTTTGAAATCATGGCTTGATGGTGTTTGAACAGGCTGAGCCCTTCATGTGCCGTTTCTCGAAGATAAACGCCTAATCGTGCTCTTACGCAGGGGGGGGGGGCGTAGTCAAACTAAAACCACATGCAATAATATTTATCGGAAGAACTTCTTTAATCTGAAGATCATATCGCTATCATACAATTTTTGTCTGCTTGCGTGATCTAATATGGCGGTCTACATTAAATTTTAATTTGTGGTTAAGGAGAGTTTTTGATGGCACGAGGTAAATTTGGGAAGAAAAACACCAGGAAGCAATCGGCGTTACAGTTTTTTACAGACCGCGAACAAGAGAGATCCATTATTAA
>CAJXNE010000099.1 GCA_913056285.1 uncultured Zetaproteobacteria bacterium
CTGCCCTTTTTTCATACAACGCCCCCATCATACTGCTTCGTGCTGTTTACCTACATCCACATAGAACAGCATGGTGCCACCGGCAATAAAAAGCAGTACAATGACCAGTATCGAGAATCTGGCGCTACCGGATACCAGACTTGCCAGCCCCATCATGGCAGGGCCCATCACGGCGGCGAATTTTCCCAGCATATTAAAGAAGCCGAAAAACTCGGCAGCCTGATCTTTGGGAATCATGCGTGCATACATGGAGCGGGATAAGGCCTGCACGCCGCCCATGACTAAACCAATCGCCGCTGCCAGCCAGTAGAAATCGACTGCCTCCTGCATGGTGGAACTCCAGATGCAGACCGCCGAATATACCGCCAGACTAAGCAGAATCACGCCTTTCGCACTCCAGCGTTCACCCAGCCAACCCATGAGAAGGGCGGCCGGAAAAGCGATGAACTGGGTCATCAGCAACGCCGTAATCAACACCGTTGAATCAAAGCCCAGCGATAAACCGTAATCCACGGCCATGCGCGCCACCGTGTTCACCCCGTCGATATAAAGAAAATAGGCCAACAGAAACAGCCATACCTGTTTCAAACCACGCAAATGATGGAATGTCTCGCGTAACTGACCAAAGCCATTTCTGGCGGCAACCAGCCAGTGTACGCTCGCTACTTCACCCTGTTCATGTACGAAGCCCGCCAGCGGTAAGGTAAACAAGGCCCACCACAACGCCACAGTGAGAAATGACCAACGCACTGCTTCGGCCTTGTCGGCCAGCAGAAACCAGTCCGGATGCAAGGTCATCAACACATTGACGGCAAACAGGATGCCACCGCCGATATAGCCGACTGCATAACCAAGCGCCGACACCCGATCCAGCTTTTCATGTTCGGCCACATCGACAATCAAGGCGTCATAAAACACATTAGCGCCGGAAAAACCAATCGCCCCAAAGGTATAAATCAGCACGGCCAGCAGCCAGTGCCCCGCGCCAACCAGAAACAGGGCCGCAGTCATCAACACGCCCAGAATCGTAAAACTAAGTAGCATGCGTTTTTTCAAACCACCCTGATCTGCAATCGCACCCAGCACCGGCGCCAGCAGGGCAATCAACAAACCTGCTCCGGCATTGGAAAGCCCCAACCAAAAGGTTGATTCGTTGGCGCTTAAATCAACCGCCCAGTATTGCTTGAAAAACACCGGAAAAAAACCGGCCATCACGGTCGTTGCATAAGCTGAATTGGCCCAGTCATAGATCGCCCATGACCACATCGCCCTGCGTTTTATCCTGTTCATCACGCCAATTTAGTTTGCCATCAGAATTTTGGCGAGGAAGAATTAATCCAAGAACCGACATTGACATTGGATGCAGGGTGTAATTATTTGGTTTGTATGGCATTTCGGAAAATTATGGTGTCACCTTGCTGGTGATGAGTCATTTTCCGGGATGTCAGACGAATCAAAGGGTTGCGGCATACGCCGCATGTCAATGTCGGATCCTGGGATTAACAATGCACTTTTATCCTGCACAGTTGGACGCATGATCATCCAGCGTTAGCGTAGCGACATGTCCGATTCAACCACCGACAACAAACTCAGCCTAGATGACACGCTTGAAGGCGCAATAAGTCATCTGAGGCACCATTACCCCGACATATCCGGTGCACACCTTGATATCGGTAGCGGTACCGGAAACCTGATCCGGCGTATCCGGAAAGAGTACAAGCTTGTCAGTTCCGCCTGCGATTATACCGATCAGTTTATGGAACTCGATGGCATCAACGTGGATGTTGTTGATCTCAACCATGGCCAGCTCCCCTACTCCGATGCCAGCTTCGATCTGGTTACATTCACCGAGGTAGCCGAACATCTAGAAAACTACCGGGCCATCGTGCGCGAAGTATACCGGATACTAAAACCCGGCGGCGTCGTGGTAATCACCACGCCGAATGTACTGAACATGAAGTCCCGTATGCGCTTTCTGACCACCGGTTTCTGGAGTATGTTCGGCCCATTGCATGTCGGCGAGACGGCGATTGAAAGCGCTGGTGGTCATATCACCCCGATTCCCTACCCCTATCTGGCCCATGCGCTGATGGCTTCCGGTTTTGATATGCCGCATATCAGCACTGACAAAATGCAGTTTCCATCGCTGTATTGGTTTATTCTGTTCTACCTTCCGATCCGGCTGGCAGCAGCGCTGGCATGGAACAAGGAACGCAACAAATACCGCACCATGGACAAGCACAACGCCTCCATCATCGCACAAATCAACACCCCGGCCATGCTGTTGGGTAGAAGTATCGTGGTACTGGCTCACAAGCCTGCATAGACACATTATGACACAACGCCTTATTGCCCGCATCGGAGGCCCGCTGCTAGCGCTGCTCTGCGCCACATGGGTGGATATTCCGAGCCATCCACATGCCGCCGCCATGCTCGGCATTGCAGCATGGATGGCAATCTGGTGGATCAGCGAATGCGTGCCGCTGGCGCTGACTTCCCTGATTCCACTGGTCTGTTTTCCACTCTTCGGCATTGCCACCGGCAAGGCAATTGCCCCGCATTATGTCAACAGCATTATCTTCCTGTTTATCGGCGGTTTTCTGATCGCCCAGGCCATGGAAAATACCGGCCTGCATAAACGCATCGCCCTGAATATGTTATCCCGCCTGCATGCCAGCCCGTTGCAATTGGCCATGGGTTTCTCCATCGCCACAGCCTTTCTGTCCATGTGGATTTCCAATACAGCCACCACCATGCTGATGGTCACCATCGCCCTACCACTCTTGCATCGGCTGATGGAGGAACATGGGAAAGAAACCATCGCACCAATGGCTGCCAGTTTCCTGCTGATCATCGCATACTCGGCCAATATCGGCGGCATGGGCACGCCGGTCGGCACTGCGCCCAATCTGGTTTTTCTGGAAAATCTGCGCATCAGCGCACCGGGATCCGTGCCCTCTTTCCTTGAATGGATGATGATCGGCATTCCCATGGTTATTGTCGGACTCGGCGTATTATTCGCTGTGCTAGGTCCCGGACTGGCGCGTTTGCCGTGGAAGCAATCCGATGGCAGCGCACTGGCGCAATCGCTGCATGAATTGGGGCGCATGCGTTTTGAGGAAAAAGCAGTCGGCTGGATTCTCGGCATTACCGCAATATTGTGGATGAGCCGCAAGGGCATTCATGCAGAAAGTTTCGATATCCCCGGCTGGGCAGGATTGCTGCCCTATAAGGGCGTGGATGACGGCACTGTTGCGATTTTCATGGCTTCGCTTTTATTTCTGTTTCGCAAGCATTCACACGGCGGCATCCTGAACACCGAATCATTCAGAAAACTGCCCTGGGATATTGTCCTGCTGCTCGGCGGCGGTTTTGCTCTGGCCTACGGCATGCAAAGCTCGGGACTCTCTGCATGGATCGGCGATCAACTACAGTTCCTTGGCGATGTACCCCTGCCGGTAATGATGCTGGGCATTGCACTGGTGATTATTTTCCTGACCGAAATTACCAGCAACACCGCCACGACGCAGGTCATGCTGCCCATTCTGGCTGCTGCCAGTCTGGCTGGCGGACTGGATATCACCTCCACCCTGCTGGTCGCCACCCTGACCGCTTCCTGCGCCTTCATGCTACCGGTTGCGACACCGCCCAACGCCATCGTGTTCGGCTCCGGTCACGTGCCCATGCATCGCATGGTGAAAACCGGCTTCCGGCTTAATCTGATCATGATTTTCGTGGTCACGGGCATGGTTTATCTGATTCGCCCATTACTGCCTGCATAGCCGGATACCGACCCATGGTATGGGTGAACTGATGACTTCGAAAGAAGTTATCAGGAGTGGATTCCCCATAACCGATAGCAACAATGGCAAAGCCCATTGTTCCCCCATTTCAGACATCTGGCTGTTTCATGTTCTTCGCAGTTTCAGTGCTCAACCTGAACATAACCTTGTTATTTCATTGTCATTGCCCCCTTGAAAATGATGGCTTTTGTGCCTATATAATAAGTGTCGGAGATACATTCCGACACCAATACAATCTTCAAGGAGGTGTGTTATGACCCTGGTAAAATGGACACCATGGCAAGAACTCGAAAACATGAACCGTCAACTCAGCCACCTGCTGGACGATAGCCCCTTAGGCACGGCTGGTGAGGCAGGACAGTGGGCGCCACGGGTGGATATTCGTGAAACCGATGATGCCCTGCTGGTTCAGGCTGAATTGCCCGGCATTGATAAAAAAGACGTTCAGCTGGAAGTAAAAGATGGCGTGTTAATGCTGAGCGGCGAACGTCGATATGAGAAAGATGTGAAGGAAGAAAATGTCCACCGCGTTGAACGTGCATATGGCAGCTTCTCCCGCAGCTTCAGCCTGCCGAGTAATGTCGATGCCGATAAAGTGGATGCCAAGATGAAAAACGGCGTACTTGAGGTGCGGCTGCCAAAACGTGAAAGTGCCAAACCCAAAGCGATCAGCATTCACTGATTCCATTTACGGATCACGTGCTGGTCAAATCGTGCGGGGCTGAATCAGCAGCCCCGCTATGATCATCAGGAGGCAGACATGTCACCCCTGCATCAATCGCACAAACAGCGTAACCGACTGGATGCTGCCCTTCTCACCCGCGATGCGGCTACGCTGGCCGTAGCGCTGATCAATATCGACCGCTTCGGCGCAAACTGGTGGTCGCTGCTGTTACCTACCCGCAGCCACGCGGATACATCATGGGCGCGCTCGCACCCATCCACAGCAGAACGCGTTCACCGCCTGCGCGCTCTGGACGCTGAACAACAGCAGCAATACCCGTCATGGCATCCTTTTCTGATGCCAAACCGGCTGATGAACCAACCCGCACGACCTTTTAGTTATGGAGTCTGGCGTTGACGAGCGCTCGGGACATGAAAATCGGACTCGCACTGGGTAGTGGTTCAGCGCGCGGCTGGGCACATATCGGAGTCATCCATGCACTGGCCCGGCTGGGCATCAAGCCGGACATCGTGTGTGGCAGCTCAATCGGTGCGCTGGTCGGTGCATCGCTGGCCTGTGGTCGGCTGGATAAGCTGGATGCATGGTTACATGATCTGAGTCTGCGCGATATCATTAAACTGATTGACCTGTCTTTCACCAGTGGCGGCCTGATTCAAGGCGATAAGCTGGCGCAGGCATTCTGTCGTTTTGTTGATGATGTCGATATCGAAAGTCTGCCCATGGCGTATGGCGCTGTAGCCACAGATGTGGAAGCTGGCAGGGAAATCTGGTTTCGAGACGGATCGCTCCTTGACGCTGTCCGCGCTTCCATTGCCATACCGGGCATGTTCCCGGCCATACAGCATCAGGGCCGCTGGCTGGTAGATGGCGGTCTGGTCAACCCGGTTCCGGTTTCCATGTGCCGTGCCATGGGGGCGGATTTCGTGATTGCAGTCAACCTGAACAGTGAACTCCCCGGCAGCAAGGCACGCGCCGCCAGCAGGAAAACAAGGCTGGCATTGAATCTGCCACAAAACGAACTGATTGATAAAATCGCCGATACTCTGGGGCCAATCAGGGAACGCATTGAAATGATTTTACCCGCTGACGAAGAAGCGGATCATAGCCCGGGCATGTTCGAAACCATGAATGCATCGATTGATATCATGCAGGATCGAATCACCAAAAGCCGGCTGGCCGGCGACCCGCCGGACATTCTGATCAGCCCGCATCTGGCACATCTGGGCTGGCTGGAATTCGATCGTGCCAGCGAAGCCATTGAAGAAGGATCCCAAGCAATAACCCGGGCCCATGCAGCCGGTTCATTCCGGGCACTGCAAGCGATATCCAACACATGAGAGTGTGTCTCCAGGTGTCTTTTAGTTGCGATGCAACCAGTGATTGATTCGGTTTCTGGCCGGCTGCGCCACCATGGCTATCACCGCATGAATATCACCATTCAATCATGAGGCCCTCACGAGCCAAATCTATCTCGGACACATCAAATTTGCGCGTATTCATCACGGCCTGAAATACGGACTCCAGTTCATCGTCGCTACGCGTTGGTTCGTGATGAGTGAGAAACAACTGCCCTGCTCCGGCTGCTTCGGCCATCTCAATACAGCTATGAAAAGTGCCATGACCCCAGCCTTTTTTGGCCGGATATTCATCTTCCGTATAAGAAGAATCAGCGACCAGCACATCCACGCCACGTATGGTTTCGATCATCAGGCTCTGTTTCTGCTCGATCAACGATTCATACATGGCATATTCATCATCTTGCGGATCATAAATATTATAGGATGGTTCGTGATCACCAGTGAAAAACATTGATTTACCACGGCAATCAATCCGATAACCGAAATTAACCACAGGGTGATTCAGCAACAACGGTGTAATCGTAACTTCGCCAATGCGAACAGACTCCCTGTCCTTGAGTGAGTGATAGGTAATTTCTGCATTTAATTCACATTCCCGAATAGGAAAAAATCGATATTGCAACTGAACAGAGAGGATCTCTTCAATACTGTTACGGGTAATGGGATCATAGGCGCCATAAATGCTGACCTTGTTGTCCGGCACAAATAAGGGGATAAAAAATGGCAACCCTTGAATATGATCCCAATGTGAATGGGTATTAAAAATATGGGCATGCAATGGCAGCTGTGCCATCAGGCTTTGCGCCAGCGGAAAAATACCGCTGCCTGCATCCAGAATAATCAACTGACCGTCATCTGTCCAAACTTCCAGACAGGTGGTATTGCCACCGTAGCGAACCGTATGCGGCCCCGGCGATGGAATCGAACCCCGGACGCCCCGGAAACGAAGCTTCATCGCTATCCGTGCACCACGCCCTGAATCAGTTGAATGTCAGTCGGCAGGTCGTGCATCTGTTCGATCATAGTTTCCAGATCGTGGCCCAGCCGCCGACTCATAAAACCTTCAAACTCACCAACAACGGGATTGCCGCTATCGCCCAGCCCCATGGCTTTGGCCATCGTATTGGCGACAGCAACACTGAGCACCAAATCCGATGACTGCTCATTACAGTCTGCATGCATACGGATACAATCCACCAGTTCCTGAGGCAACTGCCAGCTTTCTGCCAACATAGATCCCAACGCGGCAGATGAGATGCCGGTATATTTCATTTCCACGTCAGCCAGCGGTCGTCCATTCTGGCGAGCTTCCTTCAGTATTTTGGCATACGTCACTGGCTCGAACTGCAAAAACACCACCTTGCCAAAATCATGTAACAGGCCGGCAACAAAATGATCGGAAGCATCCCTTAGCTGTAAATAATCTTTGGCCAGTTTTTGGGCTATTGCTGCGGTAGCCAGTGAATGTGTCAAAAAAGATGACATCGGTAATTCCGGGATACTGTTGCGTGGCAAAGTATCGACCGTTGCAATCGCGACAGCCATATTTTTAACCGTATTCATGCCTAGATATACCAGTGCATGCTGCACCGAAGCCACCTCTCGGGAGAGAGCAAAAAACGCAGAATTGACCATTTTAAGAATTTTCATCGTCAGCACAGGATCGCGCTCTATCACGCCGACCAAACCTTTGGGAGAACAATTCAAATTTGAGGTCATGGCCATAACCTGGTGCACGCTATCGGGAAATGGCGGCATGCTTTCAACCATCGCGCTGAGATGCTGAGGCGTGAATCCGCTTTCTACAAGATTGCTATCTGATGCCATGCTCAATGCCATGCTCATATGAAGCAAGAATAATGCCGTATTCTCAAGATAACTGTTGTCATGCCTGTATCTGATTTATATTGTTAACTTGGACTATTCGTAAATCGCTGTGATGATCACGCCGGACCTTTGCTTGCAACGGATTCTGAGGAAGAGA
>CAJXNE010000100.1 GCA_913056285.1 uncultured Zetaproteobacteria bacterium
TAGTAATGGTAATCCATGTGGGCCTGTTCGCCACTGTGAAACCGCTGAAGAATTTGCGCTTGCAGCGTGCGCTTTGTTTCGCCGGATACGACGGCTACCTGCCACGGCTGGGTATTGGCACCGGAGGGAGCATGGCGTGCCAGGTTCAGTAGCTGATCGATCAGGGCATGATCAACCGGTTTATCCAGAAAGGCGCGGGTAGATTGCCGCTGTTTCAGTGCATCACGGACATGCATTTCTTTTTTCCTTCAACACTATTTGGCATGGTTCTCTCCTTCCGGGAAATCTACTTTATGGCACTGCTCCACAGTTCATGTTTGAATGTAGCTTTAGCTTGCTTCATCTTCCGGAAGAAAGAAAAATGTAAAATAGGCAAACTGTCGCCTTGTTTTCCGGGGCCAAGGGCATAAAACGATGCCTCCGGATCAGCGGTAGCCGTTGTTGTGCTGTTCGTTGTAGGCATGGCACTATCGTATCGCGCTCACGGCAACTTGTCCGGCTCACATCCTCATATCACATCGAACGTCGCATCAAACGTAATCGGAATCACAGATTCGACCTCAGATGCTTACCAGAATGGCGCCGTGAACAGACGAAACCAACCACTCCCGATCATGTCTCGCGCCTTGCTGGTCCTCGCCACCTGGATGCTGGCGCTGCCCATCTCTGCCTGCTCCAATGTGATTAAATACAGCCAGACGACCAGCCAGTCAGCAAGCCAGCAGGCCCGGAATACGAACATGTCGGTGCAAACTGATGTGGAGCACGACCCGCAACAGAAGAAAACTGATCACCAACAGCTGAGTATCAGAATCGTCCATACCCCAATGATCAAAGCATGAAAGCCAAGCATTGTTTCATTCGTGCAAAGAACAGGAGATGAAAATTAATAGATGGATTAGCCTTGTTTTAATAAACCTGGCAGCCCTTGCGCTTGTTTCCTGTGGCGGAGGAGGTACTGCTGGTACCACTGCGGCTGCTGGCACCACACCAAGTGGCACGAGAAGTGTACTTCAGTACACGCCAAATCAGGCGGCGTGGGCTACATTTTATACCAAACCAATGGCAGGTGGTGTCAATACCTCCCACGATCCGGATGGTGTAGGCTGGTTAACGCCAGCTTCCTGGCAAAATGCGCAATGGAATGGAACCATCTACAACCCTGAATTGCTGACAAGAAAACAATTAGCGGCTGCCATCTGCCCAAGTGGTGATCAAATTAGAGGGATCAGGGCAGTTTTTTATGCCAACAAACCCTTTGCCGATAACATGAATCCTACCAAGGCCGAGGTTGATGAATGGCATAGAATTGCAATTAATCATGTGCGCGCCCTGGTTGGCTACACCAGCCCGGCTCGACAGGTAAAGAAAGATTATTGCATGTTTGCCCGTGCGCTGTGGGGGCAGGAGCGCAAGTTTACAACCAAGTGGGATGCCAAATACCCCGGTACTGTGGGCTCTGCTTACGGCCCTTGCCAGGGTTCAGCAAACCCCCATTGCGGCGCCACCTTTATTCCTGACGCTGTGGATCAGGCGCCCTATCTACCAGCCGGACACCCGGTGTGTGCTATGCAAGCAGGTGCTGAAGGCATCAGCAGCGCCCCCAAGTCCAACATCCCCTGGTCCATCAAATGGTCACGTTCTTTCTGTGGATTCCTTGCCAGTGAGGGCTTTTGGGGTGGCCACGTTGGTCCTTTTTTTCACAGAGAGACGTTCGGTTTCAGTTTTTGGGATAACAACAGCGCGAATAATAATAACAATGCGATCTTGCGAGCAAAGTGGAGCGGCAGGTTGATGAACAATCTTTACATAGACCCGGACGGAACCGGTACCATGTACTAACCGTGCCGGGGTCTTTTGCTATGGACGAACAGGCGCCCACTTGGCGACGGAACCTTTATGAAAGATGTTGAAGGACGTACGTTGCTGCCACAAAACCAGAAAGGAAGAAGCGTGTAAGTAGGTAAACTATTTCCTTATTCGCATGACGAACCGGCGAAGTTATGAAGCGGGCCTGATTCGAGTGTCACAGATGTAAACAGCTTAGGCGCTGCTCACATTGTTCAGTATCCGGGTTAGCACATCTCGCGTAGTATCGAATTCATGCTGATCGACATCCTGATAAATCTTGCGTAACAATTGTTCAAGCTGTGGGCGCAAATGTGCTACAGCATCGGTGCCAGCGGCGCTTAAGCTGACTCTGACTGCACGCCGATCCTGGCTATCCATCGCCCTGATCACCAATCCTTTTTTAAGCAGGCTGTTGACCAGACGTGTAATCACCGCCTTATCCTTGGCCAGCGTAGCTGCAATATCGGTTTGCTTTAAACCTGTCTCCCCTTGCCCCTGTGCAGTAATCATCAATACCGCCAATTCATCGGAGGTGATCGCATAGCCGCTTTCGGCGCACTGCTCGGACAGCAACTGGCGAAAGGCATACATCAGATGATGCACCAGATAACCCAAACCGTCTTCGAATCGCGAAGGCATGCTAATACTCATGACCAAACGGTAAGGTGAATGGTTGACATAGTCAATTTTTCACCAATCATTCATCCGCTATGATCACGCCACCCGGTTAGAGGCGGTTCGATTTGCGCCGAGCCCGTTTGAACTGCGCCCGTTTGAACTGAGCCGATTTGAACTGGGCCGGTTTGAACTGGGCTAGTTTGAACTGAGTCAAAAAAGGAGTTCCATGATTCATCTGTTTCGCAGCTTCCTGTTATCTTTGCTCACGATGGCAGCATGCACCGCACCTGCTGCTGCCGGGCCAGTTGCCGCCAAGTCTTCTGCTGCCGAACAGATGAGCTTGAAGCAGGTCATTGAAACCGTTCTCGCCCATCACCCTGATTTACAAGTCAACCGTATTGACCAAGCGATTGCCGCGACCGAAGCGAGGCGTGTGGAAGGCATATTGGACCCTGTTGTGACGGCCAGTATTAGCGCCAGTGATGAAAAGATTCCAACGATCAGTGATTTCCAGCCATCGGAAAACCGCCTGGGAACATTGGCCGGAGCCATTTCAAAACCGCTGGCCAACGGCGGCACGCTTGGCGCTGATTTCACCTATACGCGCACCAGCCAGGGATTCCGCTCCCCCTTTGCGGCGCAACTGGCGCAGTTTAATCCATCTTATCGCAATCAGATCAACATCAACTATCGCCACCCGCTGCTTAAGGGCGCCAATCGCCCCGAATATAATCAGGCTCTGCTCAGCGCCGATGCCGGCGTCAATCAGGCCGAAAAACAGCGGCAGGTGATTGCCCATAAGCTGACCCTGCAAGCCATCAACGACTATTATCAACTGGCCTCTGACGACATCAATATCGATATCGCCGCGCAGGCAGTCAAACGGGCCAGAAAGCTACTCGCTTATCAGCGTTCGCGTGAAAAGTTCGGATTGATTGAAAAGGCCGATCGTTTACAGGCATCCGCTCTGCTAGCGGCACGTAAAACCGATTTGCAACGCGCCCGCTCGGTACGCCTGAATCATCAGAATACGCTGAACCGACTGATGCTGCGCGCTGCTGATGTTGCAATCACTGTTGAGCACGGCAAGCATCAGACTGAAACTGAGCCATCCATAGATGCCGCTACCGAACAGGCGCAACACCTGCGTCCGGAGTTACAGGTTTTACAGGCGCAAATGCGGGCGGCTGATGCACAACTCGCCATTGCCCGCGATGCCGACCAAATGCAACTGGATGTGGTAGCCAAGCTGGGCTCGCGCGCACTGGATAGAACACCGCTGCCAGCCGCTGCAGCCGGACTTTCAACCCATGATCATTTCGCGTCATTGTCACTGGAACTCTCCGATGCATTGGGACGCAATACGGCGAATGCGGCCATTCGCAAGGCCGAATTACAACGCCAGCGTTTTGAAGCGCTTCAAACAAGCGCTCTGAAACAAATAAGGGATGATATCTCCGCCGCCAAAACAGCCATTATTTCGGGCCAGCCCACGCTGGTGCTGGCCAAGAAACAGGTACATGCCGAACAACGGAAATTCAGCGCGGAAATGAAGCGCTATCGACAGGGTCGCTCGGATACCGCTACTGTGGTGCAGTTCGAAGGTGAGTTGCGCAATGCCGCCCTGAATGCACAATTACAGCAACTGACCATTGAGCTGGCCGAACGCCAACTGGATTGGGCGCAGGGGCGGTTGCTTTATGATCTTGGCATCTATGATACTGAAACCCAGCCCACCGCAACCATCCCGACCGACACCTCGAGGCAATAAACCAACCATGAAAAATATTATCGCCTTTTTCGTCAAACGCGGGGTGCTGGTCAATCTGATTTCCATCATCCTGCTGGTGGGCGGCCTGTATGCCGGCATCAATATGCAGCGTGAGGCATTCCCCAGCATCAATTTCGATGTCATTGCCGTCACCGGAGCTTATCCGGGCGCCGCCCCGCGCGAAGTCGAGCGTTTACTGGTTACACCGATTGAGCAGGAGATGAAAGGCATCGATGGCATCAACGCGATTCGTTCCACCTCTTTTTCCGGCACCATGCAGATGACCATTGAAGTCGACCCGAATTTCAAGGATCGCTCGCGTCTGGTATCCGATATTCAGCAGGCTATCAACCGGGCCGACCTGCCGGTCGATCTGCCTGCCGATCCGATTATTACGGAAGTAAAATCGGAACAGGCGCCGGTGCTCACGTTTTCCATTTCCGGTGATTTTCAACCCCTGGAGCTGAAACACCTGAGCAACCAGATTGAGGATGATGTGCGCGCGCTCAAAGGCGTGGCCAATGTATTCGTACAGGGCGACCGCAAGGAAGAGATTCGCATCGTGCCCAATCCGGACAAAATGCGTCGGAACCGGGTGTCGATTACCGATATCGTCACCCTGATCAGAGGCTGGAATATCAATGCCCCGGGTGGTCGTTTGAAAGCCACCGATGGTCAGCGCATTATTCGTATCACCGGTGAATTCGTGTCAGCCGAGGATGCCGGCAATCTGGTGCTGCGCGCCAATGAACGCGGTGAGGCGCTGTATCTGAAAGATGTGGCCGAAGTAACCCAGACGCTGGAGCGCCCCTACCGCTATGTCGGCGCACGCGGTGATCCGGCCATCAATATGATTGTCGTCAAAAAAGGTGATGCTGATATTATCCAGTTGGTGGATCGGGTGCGCGCTTATCTGGGCACCATTCCCAAGACTTACGGCGAGAACGTGCATGTCAGCGCCTATAACGACCTGTCCACCATTACCCGTTTAAGGCTTGGCGTACTGACCAATAACGGCGCCATTGGCCTGCTGCTGGTGTTGGTGTTGTTGATGCTGTTTCTGCGCCCTGCCGTGGCATTGACCACAGCCTGGGGGCTGCCGGTGATTTTCTTCTCTGGCATCGCCGTATTATATATGGCCGGCATCACCCTGAATCTGCTGGTCATGTTCGGCTTTATTATGGTGCTCGGACTGATGGTCGATGACGCCATTATTATCGGCGAAAATGCTACTTATCATATGGAGCGCGGCCTTTCACCCGAACAGGCTACGATTGAAGGTACTTATGAACTGGTCGGCCCGGTCACTGCCACCGTACTGACCACCATCGTCGCTTTCCTGCCGCTGATGTATATGGATGGCATTATCGGCAAGTTTGTCTATTCCATTCCGGTAGTGGTGATTGTATTGCTGAGCTTTTCATGGTTCGAAGCAATTTTCATCCTCCCCAATCACATTCGCGATGTCGCCAATGCCAACAAGCACCCCAAAGAGCGCATTCTGTTTACCTGGATTTCAAATATCTATGTCTGGTTCCTGCACAAGGCCGTCAAACTGCGATATCTCACCATTCTGCTCACCATCGCCGGTCTGCTCGGCTCGGTCGGGCTGGCTACAACGATGAAGTTCCAGCTGTTTCCATCCGGTGCGGAATCGACATTTTATCTGCGCGTCACCATGCCAACCGGCACAACGCTGGAAGCGATGCGTGATCAATTGAAGAAGCTGGATATTGAAGTGCGCAAACGTATTGATCCGGCCATGCTGGAAACGACCACCATGATCGCCGGTGAAAACAGCGCCGACCAGCGTGAGTCACTCAAACAAATTGGCGATCGTTTCGGCTATGAGCGCGTCATTCTGATTCCGTTCACCAAGCGCAGCATCAAGGCATATACGGTGATGAACCAACTGGAAAAAGATATCCCACCGCTGTTTCCGAATCTGGATATCAGTTTCGCCATGCAAAAACCCGGTCCGCCAGTCGGGCGCGCCTTGCAGGTGGAACTCACCGGCGGCGATGAAGCGGCCATGACGCACATCGCCAAACGACTCATGGTATTGTTGAAAAAAGTGAAAGGGGTGTATGCCATCGAGAGCGATCTGGAACCGGGTGACCCGGAAATCCGCATTGTCATGGATCGCAAGCTGGCGGCCTATGCCGGCGTTGATCTGGCCACAGTCAGCACCCATATTCGTGCCGCATTCGATGGCTTGCGGGTATCCACCATCAAGCGAGGCAAGGAAGAGATTGATGTCACTATTCGCTATCCGGAAAAGGCGCAGCGCGATATCGACACCCTGATGAAGCTGGAAATCCCCAATAATCGCGGTGGTCTGCTGCCCTTATTCCGCATTGCAAAACTGGAAAGCCATGCAGGAACCAGCAGCATCCGCCACAAGGATGGGCAACGGGTGATCAATGTCTCGGCTGAAGTCAATCAAACCGATATAAACTCCAAGCAACTCAATGCGCTGGTGCAGAAACATCAACGCGAATGGATGGGTGATGATGGCGACAGGGTGCGCGTGCATTTGGGCGGTGAAGAGGAAAAAACTCAGGAATCTGTACGCGGTCTGATCTTCAGCTTTGTTTTTGCCTTGCTCGGTATTTTCGCCATTCTGGCTGTGCAGTTTAATCGCATCGGCTATCCGATTCTGGTGATGCTGGCCATTCCATTCGGCGTCATCGGCATCATCGTCGGCTTTTTCCTGCACGGCGCACCGATTTCGTTCATGGCCATGATGGGCTTTGTGGCGCTGACCGGCGTCGTCGTCAACGCATCGCTGGTCATGGCCGTGTTCATCCAGCGTTTGATTGCGGATGGCGTGCCATGGCGTGAAGCTATTATGGAAAGCGGCAAACGTCGCCTCAGGGCGGTATTGCTGACGGCGACCACCACCGTGGTTGGCCTGTTGCCCACCGCTTACGGCTGGGGCGGCTTTGACCCGTTTGTTGCTCCGATGGCGCTGGCGCTATCATGGGGTTTGATGTTTTCCACCGTGATTACACTGTTCTCGGTGCCGGCGGCGTTGGGCATTGCACTGGATTTCAAGCATTCAATGCAACGCCTGTTCGGCAAGAAGGTCACTCAGAACTAGTCCGGGCTAGGAAAACACCTATGATGACAAGAAACGGTAGCATAAAATGCGCCGCCCGAGCCGGACAGATCCGCAACGCGCTTCGTCCTGCTGCCGCTGCTTCCTTCCGGATCTGACGGGGTTCACAGGGGTCCGCCGTGCGGGGCCCGACCCGGGCGACACCTGGGTTCCACGAAAGTGGAAACTGGTGTCATGGCCGTAAGATATATTCCTGGCGACCATTTTTAACATACGAACATAACATCTGAACTCGCAGGAGGTTATGAACCGAGAGGGATTATTCGGGGCTCCTGCCCCTCACCCCTTCGGGGCCGTCGCTAAAGCGACGTTCAAAATCGCTCCTGCGATTTTGTCGAACCCGCGAGTGTTCTCAACCCTCTCTCTTCAGAGATTCCAATTCGCGTTATCGCAAATGGAACCCCAAAAGCATTTATAAAACTGGCGGAGAGAGAGGGATTCGAACCCTCG
>CAJXNE010000101.1 GCA_913056285.1 uncultured Zetaproteobacteria bacterium
GCCTCCTCAAAAGATTCAACCTTTCGTCCGAAGGCAGCTGGCTTGATGGATCAGGTGAGTGAAGTATTGCGCTATTATGATTATCGGCATCCAACAGAAGAAGCTTATGTGCGCTGGATTCGAGGGTTTATTTCCTTTCACACTGCTTTGCCACGCATTTGCTGGAATCAGGCACCAATAGCCGGGTGGTTCAGAAACTGCTCGGGCATGCAGATGTGAAAACAACTGAAATCTATACGCATGTATTGCAACAGAATCTGGATGCCGTAAAAAGTCCGCTGGATAGTCTGGAGGGGGTGAAATGATGAATCTTTCGATGGAGTTTCCGCTTGATAAGGAACTGACGTATCTGAACCATGCCGCAGTAGGCGTCTGGCCAAGGCGGACGGCGGATGCAGTGAAAGCCTTTGCGGAAGAAAATATGCGGCAAGGCGCGGCTGATTATCCGCGCTGGATGAAAACAGAGCGTGAACTCAGAGGGCGGCTGGCAAGGCTTGTTCATGCTCCCGCCCATGATGATATCGCACTGGTCAAAAACACATCAGAAGCCTTGTCGCTGATCGCCTATGGTTTGAACTGGCAGCCGGGCGACAATATTGTTTCGAGCAGTCAGGAATTTCCGTCCAACCGCATGGTCTGGGAATCGCTTCAAACCCAGGGCGTTGAATTAAGACTGGCGGATATTGGCTGCGATGATCCGGAAGCAGCCATGCTCGCTCTGTGCGATGAGAACACCCGTTTGCTGACGGTCAGTTCCGTGCAATATGGCACAGGTCTGCGTATGGATATCAACCGGCTCGGCCAGTTTTGTCACGATCAGGGGATTCTATTCTGTATTGATGCGATTCAGAGTCTGGGCGCCTTGCAGTTTGATGCGCTTGCTTGCCATGCCGATTTCGTGGTGGCCGATGGTCATAAATGGATGCTGGGGCCGGAAGGTTTAGCGCTATTTTATTCGACCCCTGAAGCGCGTAATCAATTAAGTTTGTCACAATACGGCTGGCATATGGCCGAACGGGCAGGGGACTTTGACGCCACCGAATGGTCGCCCGCTACGGCGGCCAGACGCTTTGAGCCGGGTAGCCCGAATATGTTGGGCATTCATGCGCTGAATGCCAGTTTGTCTTTGCTGGAGGATATCGGTATGGCACAGGTCGAGTCAGGCGTGCTGGCCAATGCCGGAAGCTTGATGGGCTGGGTGGATTCAAACCCCGACCTCGAACTGATTACGCCGGCAGCGCCTGGCCGTTATTCAGGTATCGTAACCTTTCGCTGCAAACGTCTGGATCAGGCTGGCCATGCTCAATTATACCGGAAACTGATGAAGGCAGGCGTGGTCTGCGCCCACCGTGCCGGCGGTATTCGTTTTTCGCCCCATTTCTATAACGATTTCAATGTGTTTGTTCACAACTGGAATCAGTTGCTTGGCGATCAGGTGATCAGCCTGTAGCTGCTCCGGACGTGTTGGCGCGAATCATATGACACTGGCTGTAGTTCTGGCCTGCATCCGTGATGGCGCTGATTTTGAAATGCGCATGCTGATTTCCCTGTTCCAGCATAAACGTCATGTGTTTGTACACTTTGGTTTCAGGAAAAATAATGCTATGGGCTGATTTTCCCGCTTTGATCAGTACCGGCCAGCTACGTTTGGCATCCATGCTTTGACTACCACCATGCATGCTAGCTTTGGCCAGTTTGAAGCCTTGGCTGAAAAAGTCGATGCCGATACGTTGTTCGCCTGCTTTTAATACCTTGACCCAGCGAATGAAGCCAAGCGCCGGTGGTTCAGGGGAATCACGATTGAAATGCTCTTTCCATGGGGCAAATCGGATTCCGGGCTTGTCCTCATCGAATAGCCAGCTCAAGCCGATCAGGTAACCGGGTAAGACATTCAGTGAACTTGTATGTATACGCTCCAGACAAACGCCATGCCGGCTGATATCAATCAGAGTCCAGGCTTGAGCCTGATTGAATACTTTTTTCCGTTGTTCAACCATGTCGGATGTGGAAAAAGCTTTGATGATGGTTTCAGGCAGATTGAAGCTGATCATTACTCTGGCTTCGGCCAGCTTACTGCGGGCATGGTCGCGTTTGTCGGTTTGCAGGGCGGAAAGAATAGCTTTGCCGCCAATCAGAGTGCTTTCCAGCGCTTGTTCGGTATGCAGTGCTTTTTTCTGCATGTGCCGGTCTCGCAAGACAGCGCTAACGCTGCGAATAGCCTTATCAAGACGTTCCACGAGGGGGTCGAGTGCAATGATGATGCAATCATATTCGATGGGATTGGGTAGCTTTTTGAAGATTCGACCCGGATCATTGGGCCTGTTCAGGTTAATCATCATATATGCATGATTCTCACCATGATCGTGCCTGTCTCCGCTATGGTAAAGCAGCGGTGTGAGTACGCCGATATGGCATTGCAGTTCTTGCCAAAGCTGCTGTTGACGTACGGTTGTTTTGCAAAAGAAATCCATTTTTCGCACCATTTCATGGTTGCACAGCGCCTTATTCAGTCGAGTTGTTTTTGACGGCGCAGCATCGCCTATGGCGGCAGACACATCGAGGCCGAGACGGGCCAGATCAAAAAACTGGCGTGTAACGATGACTGAGGGAGCCCTGTATTGCTCCATATTCATGAGCAGCAGTTTGACTGCGAGTTCAACCGCATTGGCAACCATATCAATCAGGGTGGGATAATAAGTGCTGTCATGACGCGCTGCTTCCTGCACCAGTATGACGCCGATTTTATGCGCATTGAGTACCGCGGCGGTCATCTCAGCGTCAAACAGATCCAGTTCCTGCTCAAAACGCTTTAACACTTTCAGACGAAATGTAAGTGGGATGTGGGGGTTGGCATTGAGTCTGCCAAGATAATTTTTCATATTCCTGGCCAGTGATTTCATCTCATCATCGGATGAACTCAGGGCATAATGACCAAGCCTGCTTTCGATATCGGTAAAGGGCAGCGTCAGGGCGTCTGTCAGCAGCTCAGCTTTGCCCAGATTTAACTGTTGCGGAAGCAAGCGCAGTTCAGTCTCCAGGGACAACGGAACTGCAGCCAGGGCAGGTGTGGTTTTGCGATCAGTCACCGGTGCATATGCGTTCGACCAGTTGCCTGGTGGTCGGGATAAAACCATCAGCATAAAACGGGTCTTCTGCAAAGCGGTAGGCGGCATGCCCTGCAAACATCAGATTGTTATCCGGCTCCTCGCCATGGCCGATTTGTTGCAGGGTTTTCTGGATGCAGAAACTCCGCGGATCGGCTTTGTGGCCGGTAGTGCCGCGTCCATTGGCGGCCCAGTTGCTGAATTTGCACTGCGACAAACAGCCCATACAGTCCAGTTGATCCTGGCGGATTTCTTTCGCTTTTTCCGGTGAGACAAACACAAGCGTGGAGTCGGGCGTGGGCAATGCCTTGCTGAATCCTTCTGCAATAAAATCTTGAGCGCGTTTTAAATCGTGTCGGGTTAGATAGACTTCCTTGTTGCGCACGCCAAAGGTAAATAATTCGGAATGGTCGCCAGCCGGGTGGTCAACAAAAGCGATTTCCCTATCCGAGCGCTCATAGAGTTCATGCAGAAAGGAATTATACACTGCCGAGGAATAGAATCCGGTCGGTGAAAAACGGTTCAGACTGATGTCGCCTTCTTTCAGTGTGAGTAGCCGCTTTTTCCACAAATCGGAAATAGGACTTTCCTGCGTCAGCAAGGGACGGGTGCCGAACTGGAACGTAATTGGCCCGATTTCCGGATTGTTCAGCCAGTTGGCCCATTCGCGTAGAAACCAGACGCCGCCAGCCATCACAATCGGCGTGTTTTGCAAGCCAAACTCATTCATGGTTTTGCGCAGGGCGGCAACGCGCGGATACGGATCTTCCGGTTGTTCCGGGCTTTCCGAATTGGATAGACCGTTATGGCCGCCTGCCAGCCACGGGTCTTCATATACTACGCCGCCAAGCAGATCGGGCAGCTTGCGATACGAGCGCAGCCACAGGGCGCGGAAAGCACGGGCGGATGAAATAATCGGGTAATAATACACGTTGTATTTGGCGGCCAGCGGCGCCAGCCGGAACGGCATGCCAGCCCCGCAAGTGATACCGTGAATCAATCCTTTGGCGCCTTCCATGACGCCTTCAAGCACGCGTTCGGCACCACCCATTTCCCATAATACATTCATATGCAGGCGCCCGTTACCACCAGCAATATCATGTGCGATTTTTGCCTGCTGGATGCCGCCTTTGATACCTTGTGCGACCAGTTCTTCGAAGCGTTCCATGCGGCTGCGGCCTTCATAGATGGTGCGAATCACATTGCCATGATCATCCACGCTGTCTGCATTGACGGCGGAGAAGGTGCCGATACCGCCAGCTGCCGCCCATGCGCCGGAGCTTTCGCCGGTGGAAATTGCTACGCCCTTGCCGCCTTCAATCAATGGCAGCACTTCTTTTCCTGAAATCATCATCGGTTGAAGATCAATTGACATGCGTGTTTTTCCTTGAGTCCGGTTTGGTGACAGGGCGTTTATCCTGCTGTGGAAGCGACAAGGCTAGCAAAGGCCGGGATGAGTAGCAAAAGCGGACTGTTTATGTGTCAAATGGACTGTTGATGGAACATGCCAGTGTCGGCGATCAACCCCGGCCTGCAATCACTGCCGCACCGAGCAGACCGGCATTGTCATCCAGCCTGGAGCGGAGCACTTCCACCTTGCCTTTCAGCGGAGGAATCAGATTGTTATCCAGTTCGCATTTTAGGCTGGGATAGAGAATATCCCAGCCGCCTGTGAGGCCACCGCTGATGGTGATGGTGGTGACATCCAGTAGTTTGACCGCTTCGGCAATCGACATGCCCAGATATTGTCCGGCTTCATTGGTGATGGTCACGGCGCAGGCATGTCCCTGTCGTGCCTGCTCGAAAATGGATTTGGCATCGGGGATTTCACACTGACATATTTCGTTGAACCGTTTTATCACTGCGGTGGCCGAGGCATAAGCTTCTACACAGCCGTGATTTCCGCAGCCGCACAAACGCCCATTATGGTGTTCGATGCATAGATGGCCGAATTCCATGGCCATACCGTGTTCACCCGAATACGGCCAGTTGTTGAGAATCAGTCCGCTGCCGATGCCGGTGCCCAGGGTGATATGCAATAGATTGGCGCAGCCTTGTCCTGCACCGTATTTTTGTTCGCCGATAGCGGCGCACAGGGCATCATTTTCAACCACGACATGTAGGTCCAGCGCATCCGCGAGCCTGTCCGCCAAAGCAAAATTCTGTAGCAGCGGGAGGTTGGGGGAGCTGGCCAGCAGGCCGCTTTGGCCATGAAAAAAACCGGGGAACCCCATGCCCATTCGGCTGACCTGATGCCTGCTGGCAAAGGGCTTGATGGCTTCGGCCAAAACCTTAATGACATGGCTTTCTGCCATGGTTTGAGATGATTCTGAATGCCGGCTTAAGTCAGCCTGCAAACGTGATTCGGCGATGATTTGCCCTTGCGGGTCAACAATGGCCAGCCGGATATTGGTGCCGCCGATATCGGCAGCGATGACATGCGTCATGAATCCAGTAGGTGCTGATACAGGTTCACGTAGTCCGTAGCCGAGGCTTCCCATGACGAATTACGTTTCAGAGTACGGTTGCGGATTGCCGCCCACTTGCGCGGTTGCCGATACACTTCAATGGCCTGTTCGACCGCCACATCAAAATCCAGCGGGCTCTCTTTGATAAAATGGAACCCGGTTGAGGTGGTTGGATCAGTTGCATGATCAATGACAGTATCCTTGAGACCACCCGTAGCACGCACAACCGGAACTGTGCCGTAACGCATGGCCATTAATTGACCCAGCCCACAGGGCTCAAAACGGGATGGCATGAGGAAAATATCGCCGCCGGCGTAGATCTGACGGGCCAGCGCCTCATTGAAACCGCGCCAGAAATACATGCTGGCAGGATGGCTGTCTGCCAGATGATGCAGCATCTTTTCACAATGGGGATCACCGGAGCCCAGTACGATCAGCTGATAACCGCGTTCAATCCAGTATTTGCCGTTTTCCAGTAACAGATCGATGCCTTTTTGCTCTGCCAGCCGTGAAATAATCACCATCAGCGGCGTATCAGCTGAAACTGTCAGACCGCATTGCTGCTGTAATGCGGCTTTGCATGTTTTCTTGCCGGCAATTTTACCGACGCCATAGTTGGCGGCGATATGTGAATCATTGCGTGGGTCCCATTCATTAATATCCAGACCATTGACAATGCCTGATAATTTGGCGCTGTTCTCATGCAGGAATCCATCCAGATGACAACCGTATTCGGGTGTCAGAATTTCTTCTGCGTAAGACGGACTGACGGTGGTGACAGCGTGAGCTGAGCCAATGCCCGCTTTCATGCAATTGATCTGGCCGTGAAATTCGAAGCCGCCGGGATGAAAATGATGACTGGGCATACCAAGCCGGTGAATCCACTCAGCCCCGAATACGCCCTGATAGGCCAGGTTATGGATGGTGTACACGCAGCGTGCAGATGCAATGGATGGATGATGCTGATACTGGGTTTGCAACAGCAGTGGAATCATGGCGGTTTGCCAGTCGTGGCAATGCAGGATATCTACCGGTTTATCGAGTTGTGCGGCTACTTCCAATGCAACCCTGTCAAACAGCAGGAAACGCAGCAGGTTATCTTCATAAGCGCCACCGGCCGGGCCATAGATGCCTTCGCGATCAAATAAGTCATCCTGCTCTACCAGTATATATCGCAGGCCGTCGGCAACAGCTTGATGCAAGGGGCAATGACGTTGCATGCCATCGGCCCACATCTCAATGCTGGTATTCAGAGCCGTTGTTTCAATGCCCGATGCAGCAATATGTCGACGATAGAACGGCATGATGACCGTGACTGTCTGTCCGAGATGTTGCAATGCGTGCGGCAGTGATCCGGCGACATCAGCCAAGCCGCCTGTTTTGGCCAGTGGTGATGCTTCAGAAGCTATAAATACGATATTTAGTCCGGACATGGTTCTCCCCTTATTCTTTAACTCGCAACCCTAGCACAGTCTGATACATATCTGAAAACCGCAACTTCATTCTTGGTTTCTTTAGCGGGTGCCGTTATGCTGTGCATTGATGTGTATTTTAATCTGAAACAGAATAAAGGGGAGGGGACGTGTCTGATTTGACGCAGTTGAATGAGTGGAAAAAGCTGGCGGAACATGCCAAATCCATGCAACAGACGCATATGCGAGACCTGTTTGCAAATGATCCGGAACGATTCAATCACAATTCAATTCAGGTCGGCGATATGCTGGTCGATTACTCCAAAAATATTACGACTGAAGAAACCAAACAGATGCTGTTCGATCTGGCTCGCGCTCGCGATGTCAAAGGCTGGACCGGGCGACTGCTTAATGGCGAGAAAATTAACAATACGGAACAACGCGCCGTATTGCATACGGCCTTGCGCAATCGTTCCAATCGTCCGATTATGGTCGATGGCAGGGATGTGATGCCGGATGTCAACCGGGTGCTGGATCAGATGCGTGCCTTTACCGAGGCGGTGCGAAGCGGCGAGTGGAAGGGGAGCACGGGCAAACCGATTACCGATATCGTGAATATTGGCATCGGCGGTTCCGA
>CAJXNE010000102.1 GCA_913056285.1 uncultured Zetaproteobacteria bacterium
CCTGCGCGACCAGCTTCAGGCGCATGGACAAGTAGAAAGCGATACAGAGCGGGCAAGTTTCGATCATGACTTGTATTCGTTCATGCGCAGCAATGATTTGTTTGACCAGATTCGTTTTATTGACGCCAACGGCATGGAGCGCCTGCGCGTGGATGGCGGAGAAGCCGGCAGCAAACAGAACGAAGCGTTTGTGGTTCCCGATCGGGAATTGCAGTTCAAGGGTGATACATATTATTTTCGCCAGTCCATGGCGCTGGATGCCCAATCCATTTACATCTCGCCGCTGGATTTGAATATGGAGCACGGCAAGGTGCAGCGCCCGTTCAAACCGGTGATCCGCTTCGGCCTGAAGATTTTGCGTCCGGATGGCAAACCGGCCGGCATTCTGATGATTAATCACAAGGCGCAAAACATGCTGGATCGCTTTGTTCGGGTAGGCGCGCCGATCGGCGGGGAAACTATGCTGATCAACCGTGAGGGCTACTGGCTATCCCATCCCGACCCCGATAAGGAATGGGGCTTTATGTTCGCCGACAGAAAACACCTGACTCTGGCCAAAACCGACCCCTCACTATGGCAGCGTTTACTGCTCAATGATGATGCCCGCTTCGAACATGGCGGCGATATGGTTACGTTCACGACCGTTCACCCATTTCAATCGTTTTCCAGCCTGCACCATTTCCAGGTGCCGGTGCGATACAGGCATGCATGGAAAATCGTTTCAATATTTCCGGCCACAGCCCTCGCGGAAGCGGTCAATCCGGTCAAACAGCGGGTTCTGGCGGTTGCTCTGCTGATCTGGCTGTTCAGCATAGTCTTGATTGTGGTGCTGCTCAGGGCGCGGAAACAACGGATGCTCCATGCCGCGCAGATACAGTTGCGCAATCAGGCCATTGAGCAGTCGGCTATGGGCGTTGTTGTTTGCGATGTGCAGCAACCGGATGATCCGATTGTGTATTGCAATAGCGCGTTTGAAAAACTCAGCGGTTATACAAGAGATGAAGTGCTCGGACTTAATTGCAGATTTATGCAAGGCAATGATAGCGATCAGGAACAAGTCAGCGAACTCAGCAAGGCCATAGCGGAGCGCCGAAGCTCTCAGGTGATAGTAAAAAATTACCGCAAGGATGGCTCTTGTTTCTGGAATCAGATCACCATCTCCCCGGTTTATAGCAGCAATGGCAGCGTATCGCATTATCTGGGTTCTTTGCTGGATGTGAGCGAGCGCAAACAATCGGAAGAGGAACGGGCCGAGCTGCTACAGCAGGTGCAAACCTTATCTCGCGAACTGATGCAGGCCAGAGAACTGGAGCGGGCCGAGATTACCCGCACCCTGCATGATGAATTCGGTCAGGTCATTACTGCCATTCGCATTCAGGCCGAATTATCCGATCAGCAATGTCAATCGCGCAACTGTGATGGCGCACTCGAATCGATTCATAAACTTGAGCAGTTTGCCGAGCATTTGATGGACAGTACGCGCACCGTGATCAACCAATTGAAACCAGGGCATTTGCAGGAACTGGGCTTATTCGAATCGGTGGTAGAGCTATGCAAAGAGTGGCAAAACAGCTCTGGCATAGACTTCGATGTTTGCTTGCAAGATGGCCTGCAAGATGGTCTGGATGATGGCGTAATGCCGGAAATGACTGAACGATCTAATATCCAGCTATACCGTATCGTGCAGGAATCAATAACCAATATCGTCCGCCATTCCGGCGCCACGCACGGCAAGGTCGATTTCAATTTCAAGGCCAACCGGTTGAAACTGACCATTCAGGACGATGGCTGCGGATTCGATTTGCACCACATATCCATAGGCAGCGGGTTGACCAGCATGCGCGAACGCGCCCGACTACTCGGCGGCAATCTGGAAGTCAGCATTCCCCCCGAAAGCGGCAGCATGCTCGTATTCAGAATCCCTCTTTCAACATTAAAGAAAAATCCTTAGAGAAATCTTGCATGCGATATTCTAAACTTCCCGCCCAGCATAAAACATGTATCGCAGATACCCTGACCAAAAAGGATACGACACATTGATTTCAGTACTTTTAGTTGATGACCATACCATTGTAAGAGCGGGTATCCGACAATTGCTGGAGTCCGGCGATGAATTCACCGTGGTCGCAGAGGCATCCAGTGGCGAAGAAGGTTTCCGTAGCTTTTTTCAGATCAGACCGGATATCATGATTCTGGATTTGATGTTGCCCGGCGAAAGCGGGCTGGCAACCCTGCGCCGTATTCATCAGCGCGATGAAGCCGCCAAGGTGCTGGTGCTCAGTATGTATGATGATCCGGCCATGTTGGTTCGCGCACTGGACAATGGCGCCAAGGGCTATCTCTCCAAAAGCGCCGCTCATTCTGAATTGAAGGATGCGGTCAGATCGGTTGCCCGCGGCAAGCCTTATATCGAACAGGGCCTGCATGATCGATTGCATGCGCAATCCATGAATGCGCAACACCCTTCGCTGGTGCTGACTGCGCGGGAATTTGAAATATTCACCATGCTGGCCAATGGCCATTCGGTGGCCGACATTGCAGAACTGTTGCATTTGAGCGGCAAAACAGTGGGCGCGCATCACACCAGCATTATGAAAAAGCTGGGCTTAAAAAATGGTGCCCAACTGGTGCGCGTCGCCATCATGTGGGGCGCTGTGAAGCTGTAATATTCCCACGCCTGGCAAAAGCCCTGTTCATAAAAAGGATTTTCCCTATATATAAAAAACTCGTTTATGCTATAATTGAGATTATGGATGCAATAAATCATCAATTACTGGATCGCGCTTCAATCAAGCTTGGACTGAAGCTGCTGCTGGTCATTGTGCTCACCGAAGCAGGCATCATGGCAGCCTTTCACCTGCTCGGCGTCAGTCCTTCTGCGGAGTGGGCCGGCATTACCGATGCCCTGTTGCTGGGCGTGATTTCCTCCATTGTCATTTTTCTGTGGGTGGTCAAGCCGTTAAAGCAGGCCAAGCAGCAAAATGAACTGTTCAATACAATGGTTAATAACCTCGATGTCGGTGTCGTGGTGACCGACCCGCATCAGGAAAACCACCCCATTGTGTTTGTCAATCCGGCCTTTACGCATATTACCGGTTATAGCGCTGAAGAAGCAATCGGCAAAAACCCGCGCATCATGCAGGGGGACGACATCGATATTTCCGCCCTGAGCAAAACCAGAGAGGCGATCCGGCAGGCGAAAGGTATTCGGGTATTGCAACGCAACCGGCGTAAAGATGGCAGCTCTTTCTGGAATGATCTGCATCTGAATCCTATTTTCAATAGCGCCGGGCAGGTGCAACTATGGGTGGGTTTAATTAGCGATGTATCTGCCACCAAAGCGTTGGAGAAAGAAAATCAACGCTGGGCCAGTGCGCTGCAACAGTCGGATGAGGCCATTTGCGTATTTGATGTCGACGGTGTCATCGAATTCGCCAATGAGGCCTTTTGCAACAACATACACTTAAGCTGTGCCGAAGTAGAGGGCAAGCCAGTAAGGACATTCTGGAGCCCGAACCCCTCAGAGCTGGAGATGCTTGAAAACTGTTTGGAGCACACCCAATCATGGAGTGGACGCCATAAACGTATACGCCCTGATCAGAGTAGCTACGATGCCTTGACCAGCATCACCCCCATTCACGATGAGCAGGGCGTCGTTTCTTTTGTCTCCGTGCATCGCGACATTTCAGCCATGATTGCCATAGAAGAGCAACTCAGACAATCGCAAAAAATGGAGGCTGTCGGCATGCTGGTGGGCGGTATCGCCCATGATTTCAACAATGTGCTGGCCGGCATGCTGGGCAACCTTTATCTGGTCAGAAGTCGCATGAAAGGTTTTCCCGAATTGAAACAGCGCATTGAAAACGTAGAGCAGCAGGGCTATGGCGCTGCCGGCATGGTACGCCAGTTGCTCAGTTTCTCACGTAAGGATGCGCCGGATGTCAAAGCCATTGACCTTGTACCTTTCGTCAAGGAACTCACCAAGTTTGCCGCCGTGTCGGTGCCGGAAAATATCGAGTTTTCATGCCATGTGGAAAACACATCCCTGATGACCAACTGCGATCCAGTGCAGTTGCAACAGTCATTATTAAACCTGATTGTGAATGCAACGCATGCAGTGCAGGAACGCATGGAGCACAATGCCGACAAGGGCAATATCGCGATATCCGTGTCCGACACTGCCTTGCCAGCGCGACTGGGCCAGGATGATCGCAGTCATGCAGGCAACAGCTGGGCCTGCATCCGTGTGCGCGATAATGGCACCGGCATGAATCAGGCGACCATCAATAAAATATTCGAGCCATTTTTCACCACCAAGCCCAGCGGCTCAGGCACCGGGCTGGGGCTGGCCATGGTCAAAAATTATGTGGAAGCGCTTGGCGGCGCCATTGATGTTGAAAGCAAGCCAGGAGAAGGCGCTTGTCTGTCTATTTATCTGCCTGTCACAACAGACAAGTGCGCTGAGCTTGATTCAGATGAACAATTACGCCGTGGTGATGGTGAAACAATCCTCGTCGCCGATGATAATAAGCATGTACTGGAGGCATTGAGCAGCATTCTTGAAAACGCCAATTATCACGTGCTGCAAGCCGTCAACGGCGAAGATGCTATCCAGGTTTTCACCAACCACGCCAAAGATGTGAATATGGCCATTCTCGATGTAGTGATGCCCCGAACAACCGGTTTGCAAGCTGCCGAACACATGCAACGCATACGCAAGGATTGCCCCATTGTGATGATGACCGGCTATGACAAGGAGGAATCGCTACTACATCAAAAAAATGCGCCCTACCCTGTACTGCGCAAACCGTGGAGCATGGCCAACCTGAATGATGTGCTGACAAGCTCACTCTCAAAGCCCGTTAACGAGACATCGGCGACAAGGTAAAATCGCCGGTTGATTCAGGAACAGACTCCGCCACTAGCATAAACTGACGATCACCCAAAGCCGGCACCAGCGCGGTATCTCTGGGCGGAGCGATATATGGCAACCGATGCAAGCGATTCCCGGGCTCGGCACGCCTGATATCCACAACAACTGTGCCAATCTGTTTATCCGGTTCTGTTTTTGAGAAAAAGACAATTTTGATGCGCGGCAATGGCATATCGCTGCTCAATAAATTAATAATTTTACCATGAATCAGCAGCATCTTGCCATGATCCCGGCTCACCACCCATTCGGGCTGTACGCTGGCAGGAGCAATACGCCAGTCTTTACTGCGCATTGCCATATCAAAACCGATATTGATCAGCTGGCTGCGAACCAAACGATTATCCAGCCACGCATCTTTCTGAATCCAGAAACCGGTAGCGGCCAGCAGCGTAAGCATGACCAGCAACCAGGGCCAGATATGGGCAGTTTTCCGAACCGGGGCCTGCTCGGCATATTCTTGCACAACAGCCGGCACATTCTCCGCCACGATGTCGCTTCGTTCCGATGATCTGAAAGCTTCATGATGCTGCCACGGAGGTTCTGCAAAAGCGCGTGAAATGCATTGCCAATGCAATGCCCCCCACGCCTGCGTCGAATTTACATCACCCTGCTGACCATCTGCCGGGCGGGGCTCGGCACTGAATTCCTGACCACATTGATGACAAACGAATAAGGTGTCGATGACATCGCCTGTGATATCATACTGTGCCTGACAATGCGGACATTCGAGATGCATGCGCGCATATTGATTCCATCGCTGTCATTTGTCAGCAGCGCGCAATATACCCAATATCCGACATGCTATTTGTCACATCATTTGTCAGTGACAGGCTGGCAGCTCGAAGCTACCGTTTGCAACCATGCCCGCTGATTCCCCCCTGATTCACATGCAGCAGCTTATGCTCAGATACCCGACCGGAAAAATAGCTCTTTCCGGGCTGACGCTGGATATTACACAGGGGCAGTTTGTCTATCTTGTCGGCGAAAGCGGCGCCGGAAAATCGTCATTGCTGCGTATGTGTTATGGCGGCGTTCGCCCTACTTCGGGTGCACTGAACGTCCAGAACACGGATATGCGTTCAGCCAACCCATCCAGAATACGCCAACTCAGGCGCCACACCGGTATTATTTTTCAGGATCACCGTTTACTGTTTTCGCGTACTGTATTTGAAAACGTAGCTTTGCCACTGCGTGTGCAGGGCTGGAAAACAGAACGACTTATTCCACGCGTGCGTAAAGTTCTGACCTATGTCGGGCTGGCTGACCGCTTGTGGTCGTACCCGGAAGCACTCTCCGGCGGTGAACAGCAACGCGTTGCCATTGCCCGGGCCATGACCTCCAATCCGGCTGTTATTCTTGCGGATGAGCCAACCGGCAATCTGGATGTAGATACAGCCAGCCGGGTAGTGGATTATCTGATGGCTCTGAATCGGCTTGGCACGACAGTCATCATGGCCACGCATGATCTGCACCTGCTGGAATCCCATCCCGGCCGGGTGGTGCAACTGCATGCCGGTTTACTGGCCGGTTCGGCGTATTCATGAAGGTTAATGCATGAAGGTTTATACATGAATAAGCGCACTGAAATCATTCCGGATAAAATCAATCCGCGCCTGCCCGGCGGTTTTCACCTCCCTCCCTTCGGCATTCACCAGATTCTGGCGCTGATGATTGTTTGCATTGCATTGTGGGCGGTGGGCGCAATCTGGCTGGGCATGCAGGCGGCCGGGCAATGGGTTGGCAGCTGGCAGCAGGATATTCATATCCATGTTTATCTTGATGCTTCCTCCCGTAATCAAGCGGGAAATCAGGCGGACAATCGGGCTGACAATCAGGCAGATAAACTGAAGCAGGCGCTGGAAGCGATTCCGCAAGTGGACACAGCCAGAAAAATATCTGCCGAGGAAGCAGCCCGCTGGATGCAGGGGTGGCTTGGAGACGCCGGAATGAATCAAAAAGAGCTGGCCGCACGCCTGCCGCTCACCTTTGAATTAACCCTGCTCGATGAAACCGATGAATTCCTGTTTTCTGATATCAGGGATACCGCTTCACGATTTGGCGCGCATATCAATGAAGATGAAGTCAGCATGGCCGGGGCGCATCACTGGATCGCTCAGGCCAGATATATGGCATGGTTCGCCTCGCTGATTCTGGCCCTGGCCATGGCGCTGATTATTTCCAATACGCTACGCATGACGCTGTTAGCCAGTGCTGACGAGATTCATCTGATGCGCCTGATGGGTGCGCAGGAATGGTTTGTACGCATGCCGTTCATTCTGGAAGGGATGGTGATCGGAGCCAGCGCCGGCCTGCTTGCATGGCTTTTGTTGTGGCCCGTCGTGATAGGCAGCAACGCATGGTTGGCGACTATACAGGTAGATTTAAGCAACTGGGTGATACTGTTTCCGCTACTCATTGGCGGTGCACTGGCAGGCAGCCTTGGCGCTGCGATTGCCACAGCCAGCGTCGTTTCACCCGATTCGGCCACATAAAGCCCAACATTCCGGCACCGGCTTGCTTCAGCAGCCTGTTTTTTGCACCCCTAAACCAGCATAGCCGGAACCAAAAACCTTGAGCCACGACACACGAATGAACAGAAGGTGAATTGTGAAACAAGAGAAGCTCCCCT
>CAJXNE010000103.1 GCA_913056285.1 uncultured Zetaproteobacteria bacterium
AAGGCCAGTAATCACTTTTAGCCTTAGCATATCCTTCATTATATCCACTATTCCTACCTTCGCTTCTACCGGCATTTTTTGCTGCTTGTGCTAAAAATAAAGACATCTAATCCTCCTTCTTATGTTAAAATTATCTATTTTCTCCACCATCAACCTGAGTCCCCTCTTTCTTATCATCAGGATTAGGTTTATCCTTAGGTGGCGGCTTACCCTGCATAGCACTAGCCTGAGCCAACTGACCAGTAGAGCCCTTCGCAGTAGAAGCAACACCAACAAACGCCTGATTAGCTTTGCTCTCACCAAGATCATTAGCAACATCACCAACCCATTTGAAAATCTGGTTTGTGAAGCCCATCACAATCTCCCATATCGTAAACGTTACAACAAGTATGGCTGCGGTCAGAATAGTAAGCCTACCAGCCCATCCTAACATAGTTGATGTAATGGCTTCATTCATTGCCGGTAATGTAACAGCCATAACAAACTGACCAACAGCCTCAGTCGCTTCCACGGCAAATGCAAATGCAATCAACATAACCAATGGCTGAGCCATCAGCCTCATGATGAGCATGAAGGCCTTGCCTGATACTTGAGAATGTGGGCATGCGAGCAACCTGCCAGCAGGTAAAAAAGCAAATTGCCAGCAGATTTACGGGTTGTCATGTTTTTGCAGGGTTCAAAGGGGCGCAGCCTCTTTGCCAGATGTCTCTTGCGCGAAGCTGCAAGCGACTACTCTGGCTGTTTGTATGTATCCGACAAATCAGCGGTATGAAAGGACAGCTATGCAATAAAAATGCCGAGGCGATATGATGAACGATCAACATACCCAGTCTCCGCTGCTAACATCATCAATCAGCTTCCATATATCCTCAGCCTTCCATGCCGTTGTTTGCGTGCTGAGTTTAACAGGTTGCGGATACCGGCCTGATTTCACGCCAGCCCACCAGGTCGACCGTGAAACAGGGAAGACAGCCAGAATATCTTTGAGTCTGATAAATCCAATTTGCGGCAGTTCATGCATAAAGCACCCCCTGCCGGGCAGCCGGAAATATCGGTAATCGAGTTCGTAAAAGAGTAACATTGCGCATAGCGCGGCATAACCTATACACTTTTTTGAACAAACCACAACGAGTTTTGTTTCATTATGACACAGCTTTTATAGACACAATTGCCAAAACGGTTATATTGTAGCTATTAGCTGGTAACGAATTAATTTATTTGAAGAAATGAGCAAACAGTAATCTGACGGTACTTTTGACGGTATATTTCAAAACCGAATAGTATTTGTTCTTATATTACAATATATTAGTAACACTTTAAGACTCCGGCCTTCACCAACAAGCCCCATTGAATATGAATCATATTCAATGGGGCGCGTTAGGCCTTTATGAAATCCATCATGCACAATGTCCACCACTTTCGCGTTAGACCTGCATGCAACCGGCCAATATATGACCATGCTGGAGAACTCCACGGAAAGGGTGAAGTCCTGTTTCCAGAACCCGAGAGTGAAATCTGCCGCTTAGAGACTATTCGCCACCGGATCATTGGTGCGTTTTTCTTTAGGTTTTGTTGGTAAAAGACCAGGGCCTGTTCACACGCGTTTGATCGAAGCGCTGCTGTCCCAAATGAGGCCAGACAAGGCGCGATGAGTGAAGTTTGGTGAATCCAAATAAACGACGACAAGGTGAATTGCGCCTGAGCAAGAGAAGGCCCCCTGGGGGAGCAACGCTGAATGGCCTCATTTGGGGTGCAGCCCTGCGGGAAATGCCATTTTTGCACGCTGCTGCGTTATTTCTCGCTGATGTGCATTCAGCATATTGCGCTCGAAATGCCTTGTAGCGCAACAAACTAGCTATTTCGCTACGGCCAAACACGTGTGAACAGACCCTAATGATTACTAAGCGATAGTAAACCGCTAGCGTATGGATTCTGGAGGAGTTTGAATCATGCGTCGGTTACACACTATCGGGAATATCCCTTTATTCAGTGAAGTCATATTGATTGCTGCATTGGCATGGATGGTTTCCGGCTGGTTGCTGCCTATCAATCCTCCATCTCCTTCCCACCAACATCTGAAAATGGCAGATGCAACGCAAACGCTTCCGAATTTGGCCAGTCTGGTGTCTGTGCCATTATTCGGGAAGCTCAGCACCATTGTTCAGCCCGGCAGAACGGTGGTGCATACGCCAAAACCGATCACATTAAGTCCATTAAAAATCAAACTGTTGGGCACTGTCGTTGCAGAAGAACATGCCGCTGCAATCATCGCCTTGGCTGCCGGGCGTGAACAGCGGGTGTTCTTTATCGGCGACAGTATTCAGCCGGGCGTTGTACTCAAAACAATCGAGGCCGAAGCGATTGTGGTTGAACGGGGTGGTAAGCTGGAAAGAATTTCACTGGAACAAGGTGCCAAACTGAGTGCAACGCCCACGCCCTCAAACAGCATAGTATCAAAGACAGCAGGCCCGCCAGCTCGATCCATGCGCAGACCACCCATTCCCTCTCAACCCATACGCAAACAAATGAACCGCAATCATTTACAGAAACAGCTGCAGGATTTCCCCGCCCTGCTGTCTCAGGCGAGGGTGATGCCCCATATGAATAACGGCAAACCTGAAGGATTCACTATCTCCGAGATTGCGCCGGGCTCGTTGTATCAACAAGCCGGCTTACTAAACGGAGATATTATTCTCAGCGTTAATGGCAAACGCATTAGTGATGCCAGACAGGCCATGGGCATGTATCAAACGCTAAAAAGTGCTGCGGCTATTGATCTTGAACTGCTTCGTGCCGGCCAGCTTCGTCAGATTCATTATGATATCCGCTAAAACCCCGAATTAGCATGTATCGGGAACATTTTTACCTGAAGGAACTGCCATTTTCGATAGCGCCCAACCCGCGCTATCTTTATCTCACGCATCAACATCAGGAAGCGTTAGCTCATCTAATCTACGGGCTAAATAGCGCCGGTGGCGTGATTCTGCTGACCGGTGAAGTGGGCACCGGGAAAACCACTCTCAGCCGCAAACTACTTGAAAATATACCGGACAATATCGATATCGCATGGATCGTGAACCCACGCCTTTCGGTCGAAGAATTATTAGCGGCCATTTGTGATGAACTCATGATCAATTACCCGAAGGGCAATTGCAGCATCAAAATCTTTACCGATCTGATCAGTAACCGCCTGATTCAGGCCCATGGCCGAAACCACAATGTGGTACTGATTATTGATGAGGCGCAAAATCTTTCGCCCGAAGTGCTGGAACAATTGCGTCTACTGACCAATCTGGAAACCAGTGAACGCAAACTGTTACAGATTGTACTGCTGGGCCAGCCGGAACTGAAAACGATGCTGGAACGCAGCGATTTAAGACAGCTGGCCCAACGCATCACCGCCCGTTATCATCTGCATGAATTGAGCCGGACTGAAACCGGCAAATATATTCATCACAGACTGGCTGTAGGCGGGTGCGACAGACCGGTGTTCTCACCCCGGGCAATAAAGCTGATTCACCGCATTAGTCACGGCACTCCGCGTCTGATCAACCTGATATGTGATCGCGCCATGTTAGGCGTTTACAGCGCTGGCGGCAGTATGGTCTATCCAAAACATGTGCGCCAGGCCAGCCTCGAAGTACTCGGCAAAACTGATGTTCTAAAGCGGCCCCTGTTCATCCCCGTAAGCATCGCTTTATTACTCATGGCTGGCGGTATTTTTGCAACGGGTGCATGGAAACAGCTTGCAACAGAGGAGCGCCCACGGGCAGTAGAACTAAAGCTGGCAGTGCCACCTTCCCAGACACTGGAAGTAAAAACAGAAAGCCAGGCGATCAACGCTGCATCGACAGAGCCAATACCATCAACACCGGAATTGGCTCAAGCTCCCAACCCTGAACCTTTCAACGAAACACCACCGGAAACCGAATCAGCCACTGGCGTACAGATGGAAACACCGCCGACTCAACCGACGGAGGTGGCTCCGTCTCTCAGAAATAATACCGTCAGAAATATTACTATAGCAAGGACTCAGTCGAAGGAAATTATCACCGAGCCAGCAAAAAAAGATATCTCAGCCAGTCCGTCTGTAGCAGAAAAAGATATGACCATCCCTCAACCTCAAGATACCCCATGGAATGTCATTGAAAAAACCGGCAGTAAAATACTAGCGTTCGAGACTTTGGCCGATATCTGGCACAGTAGTATAACTTCGAAATCTGGAGATCCGTGTAATCAACTGACCGACAGCAACTTAGCGTGTCTGGAGCAAAACGCGAATATCTGGTTGATACGACAAATCAATCGACCTACGATATTCCAGTTCACCGGACAGGATCATGCCAGCCACTATGGTGTCATCCGGTTCATCTCACATGGGCACGCAGTTATCCAGTTGGGCCAACAGCAATGGCGTGTAACGCTGTCTGAACTGAAGCAATATATGCAGGATCAAATATTTATAATCTGGAACAAACCGCCTGGATACCAGTCAGACATCCAGTTGGGAGACAGCGGGAAGGCTGTAGAATGGTTGGCCCGCCAGCTGGATCACATTCAAGGCACTATGATCCCGCCCAGACACTTCCACAGTTTGGATGAAATACTGATGGAGCGTCTGAAAGACTTTCAGAAATCGGAAGGCATACCGCCAGATGGCATTGCTGGCACCATGACGATAACTCGTATCAATGAGCGCATTGGTCTGGACATTCCACGTTTGAAGCAAGAGAAAAAACGCTAATGTCTTATATTCTCGATGCACTAAAAAAATCCGACCAGCAACGCAGCCGCATTACAATGTCTGATGAGGCTCCTGCATATGTAGCGCAGGAAACATCCGGCACATTTCGCTATGGTCTACCACTCATACTGCTGATTATTGCACTGGCCACCGGATGGTTTTTCATCTATTTCCAGCGGCCAGCCATACATCAAACACTGCCTTCTGCCACAGAACCCGCACCAGAAACAATCAGCCCCACAACACAGGTGCCGCTCAAGAAAGCCGACCATCATAAGGGCAGCATCCGTACACCCGGACTCCATCAGAACCAGCTTGCGAACGGCGCCCCCGAAGTATCCAGAACACCACTGGCCGAACAGCATGCAAACCATGTTCCTATCAATATACCTGAATCGAATACGAGTATGCCAAACATAACGAAGCCGGGGACAACCACATCGGAACAATTGCCTGTATTCAAACCGATCACGCCCGTATCTCCTGTCAGCAGAGCTAACGCCCAAATAAGCGAAATGCCTGATAACCACGCTCAGGTTTCTGCCGCTGAATCAGGCATCAGCTCATTAAAAGATTTGCCCGTTTCTGTGCAACAGTCTCTGCCCACCATCAACATCGAAGGCCATATTTACGATGACAATCCAGCCGCCCGCATGGTCATCATCAATGGCAAAATCCGCAGAGAAAAACAGTCGCTCGGTGCCATGCTAAAACTGGAAGAAATCACCCCGAACGGAGTTATCCTGAGTTATCAGGGACATGTTTTTCATATGGGTGTATTTGAGAGATAGCTGGTTATTCAGGGATTTCATTACTGAAGAATCAGATTAATGTTTCACATCTTTCCAGAACGCGACTTGCGTCGCTATCGAATAAAATAGAATAGCCGCTGAAACATCTGCATGGCATATTTCCGGCATGGTTGCCGCATACCCCGAAATCCAGCCTGAACATTGCCTGAACACGCGCCTTCCCGATCTGGGTAAACCTGCGTGTACGCGTTGTCTGGACAGATGCCCGGCTGATGCCATCACACTGAATCCCGACCATGCCCCGCAGCTGCATGCTTCAGCCTGCACCGGCTGCACAGGCTGTGTGCCTGCCTGCCCGGCCGATGCTATCGGACATGAAGCTCTATCTCCGGTGAACCTTCTGCAACAGGCCCGTCAGTTGGTCATGCAGGGGCAAAGTGAAATCAATGTAGCATGCAATGCTATAACTGATACCCGCCCCGGGCTGAGAGTGCACTGCCACGCATCCTGGGATCCTGCTCTGCTGGCCTGCATGGCCGCTGAGGGCGTACGCATAATGCATCTGGAAGGCATCGACCAGTGTGACAGCTGCCCTGCCTGTCACGGCTCCAGCCTGATGCAGCAAACAGAAAAAGATTATGCCACGCTGAACAAATCACTGGGTATTCAACTGCATATATCCCACAAAGCCAAAGAAATTGTCGTTGAAAAACCTCTCCCTGTAGCCGAACCGGAGCCTCAACGTCGCGCTTTTTTCCGCAGTCTGATTCCCACACTTACTCAGGGTGCAGCCATGGCCGCATCCCAGATCGGACAGGCGGTCAATCAGGCAACTGCCTTGGAGATGCCGGAGGCGGATACAGAGCATGACAGCCACTTGCCTGTACGCCTACAACTATTTCTACGTGCCTTACCCCGCCTGCAGGCAAATTTCACACCCATGCCATTTATGCCATCACTACCATTAGGAGCGATACAGGCAAATGCCAGATGCACGGCCTGCAATCAGTGCGTTGAACAATGCCCTACAAAAGCTCTCGATATAAGAGAGTTTGGCGCAAATAAGATCCTTGAATTTCAACCAGATGCATGCATAGGATGTAGGCAGTGTATCAACACGTGTCCGGAGGACGCGCTTGAGTCATTACCAGGTATTTCGCTGCCTTCCGTACTCACCCAGCGTGCGCGACCGTTGATCATGGTGCACGAGGATATGCTAAAAAAAGAACCGGGGCGTAGCGACCGACCAGAGCTGAAGGAGGATGATTAATCATGGGAGAACAAGTAACCCGTTCAATTGAGTTCAAAAGCCAGAGTAGCGATAGCACTAATCCTGCAGAGATGCACCTGACTGCATTTTCTCAGCAGGAGATGAAAACCCGCGCCCTTAAATCCATGCTTACCTTCTGGTTGATTGCCGCAATATGCGTGCTGATTCCCATCGCGCACTTCGTGCTGGTTCCCGGATTTTTCATTGGCGGCATAGTCGTGGCTTCACGACGCTGGAAAACCGAAGAAGAAGGTCGCGATGCGACAGGCATCTGCCCTGACTGCGGCAAGGATATATGCATCCCACTGGATAAAATCGCCGAATTACCGCAGTGGCACGATTGTCCCGATTGTTCAAAACCCATTGCACTACAACCACCAGAAGCTGGGAAAACGTCGCAGTCCTAGCCAAGCAGCATTGTCTCGTTCATACTTGCGCCGCAAAAGTGTCAAGACTGACATGTAATGTCTGGAGGTAGTATATGTTTGGTTTGGGAATATGGGAGCTAATAGTCATTCTCGTTATTGTGCTGGTCATTTTTGGTGCCAAACGCCTGCCTGAACTTGGAGAAGGTCTTGGTAAATTTGTCACCGGTTTGCGCAGCGGGTTGCAAAACGATGACGATAAGGAAAAGCACGGAGAGGAAAAATCCTGACAGGCTCTTAAAGCAACTTCTCTCTAAAATAAATTATCATGGAACTGTTCGGCATTGGATGGATGGAAATGATTGTTATTGGTCTTGTGGCA